>NZ_CAMLHF010000130.1 GCF_946479715.1 uncultured Pedobacter sp.
CGATTATAAAGACACTTATGAAAAGCTTGCAGCAGAGAATGGGATTATTGAAAGGGTAAAACCAGGAAATGGCGGAGTAGCTAACCTGGTAGGGGTAGAGCTATCGTTCCAGCGAAACCTGGATTTTCTGCCAAGACCACTGAGCAACCTAAGTATTTACAGTAATTACACGCACAACTTCATTTTTGTAAAAAAAGATCAGCCTAAATTGCCTGGAACGGCAAAAGATATTGCCAATGTATCACTGGCTTACGAGGTGAAAAGATTTAATGCCAGAATTTCTTACAACCATACCTCAGCATTTATTACCACTATAGGCAGCACGGTTAAAAACGACATTTATTACGATCGTGTTAACTATCTGGATGCTAACCTTAACTTCTTTTTAACACCGAAGCTTGTAATTTACGCCTCTGGAAATAATTTGTTGAACCAGGCGCAAAGAAGGTACCAGTACCAATCTGAGTATACTTATTCGTCCTTGTACACTGGTTCAACTGTAAGTCTGGGACTTAAATTGAACTTATTTTAATCTTTATAAACCATCTGATGCAGCGCAAACTACTCCTGTTTTTTCTTATTTCTGTTTCAATGGTGGTACTGTTGTCTCTTTCTGCGAACAAAACGAAAGACATCGGGGTAGAAAATACTGTAGCATTGTTTAGTAAAAATACTGCGCAGTTTACCTCATCACTGGAATCTCTGCACGTTGCTTTAACAGCCCTTAATAAGGATTCGGCCAGTGTATTGAGCGCAAGAAACTGTTTGAAAGAATGCAGGATGCGCTATAAAAGCATCTCTTTTTTTAGTGCTTATTTTTTTTCAAGCGAGACTGCGATGTACAACGCAGCACCCAAATATGAAGTGGAGGAACCCGAACTTGAACTGGTAGAGCCTATGGGGTTACAACAGATAGAAGCTTTGCTGTTCGATGAACCTGTATTAAAGCATAAAGCCGAACTATTAGCTCAGTCAGATGCACTCTACACCTCAGTAAAAGATTTGAAAAACCTACTTTATCAGTTTAGTGCAAATGACAGGCAGATATTGGAAAGCATCCGCATCGAGCTGATCAGGATCAATGCCTTATACATCAGCGGATATGATGCTCCCTTACTGAAAACCGGAATTTCAGAGACGTTAGAGTCCAGTAAGTCGATCCAAATGGTATTACATCCTTATTTTGAACATGGACAAGAAAAGACTGAAGAACTTGCAAAAACACTGAAAAGTGCTATTGACTATCTTAGTGTTCATCAGCAGTTTGACAGTTTCGACCGCATGGAATACCTTGTTAAGTATGCGTTGCCATTACAGCAGCAACTAGGTGTTTTTGTAAGAGCCTTAGGACTGGAATTGAATACCTCTGCCTATCTGAATTACAATGCGCCAAACCTGTTCAGTCCAGATTTCCTGAATACCTGGGATTCTATCCCTGAAGCAAAAAAGGGTGATTTAGTGAAGCTTGGAGAGAAGTTGTTTTTTGACAAGGGGCTTTCCGGTAATTTAAAAGTAAGCTGCAGTACCTGCCATAAGCCCGAACAATATTTTACAGATGGGAGCATAAAAAGCCCTTCGATTGTTCCGGACTCAGTACTCAAAAGAAACACACCTTCTATTTTGTATGCGGGGAAACAGCATTCCCAATTCCTGGATGGCCGGGCCATAAACCTGGTTAGCCAGGTTAAAGAAGTGCTGTTTAACCCGCTTGAAATGGCAGGAAAAAAAGACCTGCTAAATAAAAATATAGATGAAACCGCACTCGCGTTGTCGGCATATGTTGCCAGTTTAAATCCCTTAAGCTCTGCTTTCGACCATTATATTGCAGGAGACAGAAGTGCTATGACTACTGCACAGATCAAAGGTTTTAACCTGTTTATGGGTAAGGCGCAATGTGGCACATGCCACTTTGCGCCTTATTTTAATTCTCTTGTACCACCTTATTACAAGGTCTCGGAGCTGGAGATCATAGGCACAACAAAGGATGACAATTTCAAAACGCCTGATTATGATAACGATATGGGGCGTTTTGACCTGTACAAAATTCACTTTTACAAACAGGCTTTTAAAACACCAACGGTGAGAAATGCTGAAAAAACAGCCCCTTACATGCATAATGGCTCATTTAAAACATTGGAAAGTGTACTTGATTTTTATAACAAAGGTGGTGGGGCAGGACTTGGCCTGAATATACCAGAGCAAACCCTGGCATCTAAACCCTTAAATCTTACAAAAGAAGAATGCAATCAGATCATCCAGTTCATTCATTCATTAACCGATTCAAAACAAACATTTAATTTCCTTAATAACTCACATGAAAACAATTAAATTACTTTTTCTTGCAATTGCTGCATTTCCCATTATCGCATTTTCGCAAGTAAATCAACCTGCTGCGCCCGCAGCCAAAACAGCGCCCAAGGCTTATTTAGCTGAATTGATAAGAGGACCTTATCTACAGGTTGCCACTCCAACCAGTATGACCGTAAGGTGGAGAACTAATGTTTACGACAGGAGCAATGTGCGCTATGGCTTGGCGCCAGATCAGCTGGATATGCAGGCTACAGATTCGACACTCGTTTCAGAACATATTGTTAAATTATCAGGCTTAAAACCATTGACAAAATACTATTACTCAATTGGCAATCTGAAAAATGTAATCCAGGGAGATGAGAATAATTACTTCTATACCCTGCCTGAAAAAGGAAGTGAAACGTTGATCAGGGTTGCCGGATTCGGTGATTGCGGAAACAATTCGCTCAATCAGCGTAAAGTGAGGGATGCCATTGTAAATTATCTTGGCAAAGACTACCTGAATGCATGGATATTAATGGGCGACAATGCTTACTCAGATGGAACCGATGCTGAGTTCCAGGCAAAGTTTTTTAACAATTACCAGGGTATCCTGTTAAACAAATATCCCTTATTTCCGGTTCCGGGAAATCACGATTACCATGACTTCCAGTCTGCTGCGGTAACGGATCAGTTTAAGATTGCTTACTTCCAGAATTTCTCCGTTCCAACGCAGGGCGAGGCAGGCGGTGTTGCTTCAAATACCAAATCCTATTATTCTTATGACATCGGAAACACGCATTTTCTTGCGTTGGATTCCTATGGCCCTGACAGCAAAGGGAAATTTATGTACGATCAGATGGGTGAGCAGGTAGAATGGGTAAAGAAAGACTTAGCTGCAAATAATAGCAAATGGATTGTTGCCTACTGGCATCACCCACCTTATACCATGGGGTCACACAACTCCGATACAGAAGGCTTGCTGGTTAAGATCAGAGAAAATTTCATTAAAGTTCTAGAAGATAACAAGGTCGACCTGATCCTTTGCGGGCACAGCCATGTATATGAAAGATCCAGGCTGATGAAAGGATATTATGGTAAGGAAGCAGATTTTGATGCAGCAAAATATAATCTGAGTACCTCAACTGCACTTTATGATGGCAGTAAAGATTCAGGACCTTATATAAAATCAGACGTTAACCCTAATGGTACAGTATACGTGGTGAGCGGCTCTGCCGGTGCACAGGGAGGACATAAAGAAACCTGGCCTCATAATGCTATGTATTATTCAAATAATGAAGTAGGTGGTGCCGTGGTTTTGGAGATTAAAGGCAGTCAGCTGGACCTGAAATGGGTTAGCGCTGATGGGCAGGTGAAAGATCATTTTACCATGATGAAGGACGTGACCAAAGCACAGGAAAAGATGCTAAAACAAGATAAAAAGATCAACAGGTAATATGAAAATTATCATTTACCCGCAACTCTAGTATAGAAAAGGGAGAATTGAAAAATTCTCCCTTTTCTATCGCTCACTTCTCAATTTATTTCGGTGCATTGCACCCCAATCAGATAGCGACTCTAATACACCGCTCAAAGTATCAGCATACGGTGTCAGTTGATATTCAACCACTACCGGAGTTTGTGTATGAACCACTCTTTTTACAAAACCATTTATTTCAAGTTCTTTAAGTTCAGCAGATAGTACACGTGCAGATATTCCCTCAACACTTCGCTGAATCTCGTTAAATCGTTTATTGTTCTCGCGAAGCGAAACCACAACCCTAAGTTTCCACTTGCCTCCAATCACATAAAGTGCATCAGAGATAGAAGCCAGTCTGCTTATACATTCATTCGAAGTTGGTTGTAGTGTTTTGTTCATAATTAATTGATTTTAAGGTTACTAACCAAAATATTAGTACTAACCTTTTGTATACTACTAATTTTTTGTAAGCAAATGTATATAGATTTGACTACAATAAATCATAAATTCATGAAAAAGATATTGCATGTTATATCAAGTCCAAGAGGCGACGCCTCTTTTAGCATTAAACTAGGAAATGCGATTGTAGAAAAGATCAAGGCAGTTTATCCAGATAGTACCGTTCAAGAAACTAATCTCCTTGAAAAGCACTTTCCACACCTTGAAGAATCACATTTAGCCTCCTTTTTTACGCCAGCTGAAAATAGAACGCCAGAACTCTTAGCTGCTGTTAAACATTCTGATGAAGCTATCAAAGAAATCATGGAGGCGGATGTGATTGTAATCGGCGCTCCGATTTACAATTATAGTATTCACTCCTCATTAAAAGCTTGGATAGATCATATTGCCAGATCCGGCGTCACTTTCAAATACGATGAAAACGGCCCTGAGGGATTGGTTAAAAACAAAAAAGTTTATATAGCCCTGTCATCAGGAGCGATTTACTCAGAAGGCCCACTAAAATCAATCGATTATGTTGAACCTTACATGAGAACTATTCTAGGTTTTTTGGGCATGACCGATATCACCGTGATCCGGGCAGAAGGAACCTCATTACCAGGCATACAAGATCATGCATTGGACAAAGGAATAGCTAGTGTACATATCAACTAGCTATAGTACTGCTTTCACAATTGCTTAACAATTGTTCAAAACTCTCTTCAGGGTTGGTTCGATTGGGTTCGAACCAACCCTGAAGTTGATACGGCATAACTATCAATCATTCACGAGAGCAATAGCTACTTATCCCTATTAATCACCCCAGGGTGAATGTATGGAATCTCAGAAATTTGTTGCTAACTTTAAATTATTCTCCCCTTATGATAGACAGCCTCTTTTATACCAGTAATGATTATGTTCCGCTTATCCTTAGGATAGTGGCTGGAGTCATCATTTTGCCTTACGGCATGCAGAAGCTCTTAGGATGGTTTCCACCATTGGGAGGGGGAATAGGTATTAAAGGAACGCTAGCAGATTTTAAAGCTAAAAAGGTTCCTGTATTAATAGCCTGGCTGGTAATTATTGCCCAGACATTGGGCAGTATAGGGCTGATTATTGGATGCCTTGGTAGGGTAGCCGCTCTAGGTAATTTCATCATCTTTGCTGCAGCTATTGTGGTGCATGCCCCCGATGGGTGGGCGATGAACTGGACTGGCAGGAAGAAGGGAGAAGGCATTGAATATTTTATATTGCTCTTATCAATCCTGCTTATCATAATTATTAGGGGGAGCGGGAGATGGTCTATCGACTACTGGATTAGCAATTTTACAAAATAAAGATGAAAATATTTGTTAAAATAGACCGAATGGTTTATTTTTGCTTCATCTAATATTTAAGGAATGAATAAGGCAGAGCGGACTAAGAGATTTATTATAGAGAAATCGGCTTCCATTATTAATAAAAAAGGAATGGCCGGCACTTCTCTTAGTGACATCATGGGAGCAACAAAATTGGCCAAGGGTGGTATTTATGGAAACTTCGAAAGTAAGGATGAAATATGCGTAGCGTCTTTTTTATACCTAACGGAGACGCTTGCCGATCAATTGAACAGAGCCGTGTTGCGTGGGGGAACTGCTAAAGAAAAATTTTTAAATTTATTGGATGCCTATAAAGAAATTATAAATACTGAGGGGGGATGCCCTATTCTGAACTTTGGTGTAGAGGCTGATGATACACATCCTGGTATGAAGGAAAATGTAAAGAAGGCAATCCGATCTTCCCAGAAAAGATTTTTTGATATCATATCTGGTGGTATTGAAAATAATGAAATATCGACAACTGTGAATCCAAAGAACTTTAGTATAAAAGTTTTTGCCATGATTGAAGGTGCTATTTTGTGTAGGAGGGTATTGGAAAGCGATGAGCAAATGCGGATTATTCATGAGGCCATCAAACAGGAGTTTGAGTCGTATTTAATATAATTTTTTTTTGCTTATTAAAAGACCGATTGGTCTATTTTATCTGTTGAGTTTTAACAATTAATATAAGAAACAATGTCAAAAGTAATTTTAATAACAGGAGCCTCCAGGGGATTTGGGAAAATCTGGGCAGAAGCATTTTTAAAACGTGGTGACCGGGTAGTTGCTACGGGAAGGAATATCGAAGCTCTTCAGGATCTGAGAAATCAATTTGGAGAACAGGTACTACCTGTTCAATTGGACGTGAACGATCGCCAGGCATGCTTTGAAGCCGTAAATACCGCGAAGGAACATTTTGGAAGAATTGATGTACTCATCAACAATGCAGGATTTGGATTGTTTGGCGCTGTTGAAGAAACATCTGAGCAGGAAGCAAGGAGCCAAATGGAAACTAATTTCTTTGGTGTGCTTTGGGCAACACAGGCTGTATTACCAATTATGCGTGCACAAAAGGCGGGTCACATTATCCAGGTATCGAGTTACCTGGGTTTAATAACAGCTCCGGTGTTGGGGATTTACAATGCTTCCAAATTTGCTGTAGAAGGTTTAAGTGAAACACTTGCCATGGAAGTAAAAGCTTTTGGTATTAATGTGTCGTTGGTTGAGCCTAATGGCTATGCAACAGATTGGTCTGGGGAGTCGGCTTTTCAAGCAAAGAGCATGGAAGTCTATAACCCGGTAAAAGAAGCATTTCAGAAAGCTGTATCAGTTCCTGGTTTTTTTGGACAGCCGATAGCTACTGCAGAAGCTATAATTAAGTTAGTAGATGCACCCAATCCACCACTGAGGTTATTGTTAGGGGCCTTTGCTTATCCGTCGGTAAAAAAAGTATATGAAGAACGCCTGGCTAGCTTTGACGAATGGAAAAGTGTTTCTGAAGCAGCACACGGAACCAATTGATAGCAGGAAATAATGAGAATTTTAAAAGAAAATCACGAAGGTTTTAGTACCATACTAGCGCTGTCGCTTATCCCCTTGTCGGGATTTGCTACAGATATTTATTTGCCTTCTCTTCCGGCGATGGCAAAAGACCTGCATGTTTCAGCATCCGCTATTCAACTTTCGTTGGTGTTATTTATGTTTAGTATAGGCGTAAGTCAGATTTTTATTGGAAGCATATTGGATAGTTTTGGGCGTTTTAGGATCAGCATCATATCACTGGGATTGTTTTCGCTAACCAGTTTCGTCATTGCTGTTGTACCCAATATTTATGTTATTTATGCAATGCGTATTATTCAGGGAATTACAATTGCCTTTATTGTAGTAGGAAAACGTGCTTATTTTGTTGACCTCTATTCGGGAGAGAAATTAAAGCATTACATCAGCTTGTTTGCCATTATATGGGCCTGTGCTCCGATTATGGCGCCGTTTTTAGGGGGATATTTACAAAGTATCTTTGGCTGGCGATCCAACTTCTATTTTCTTGGCGTGCTGTCGCTTCTTTTTTTGATCCTGGAACTCGTCTATAGCGGTGAATCTTTAAAACACTTTCATCCATTTAAAATAAGGTCAATTGCACAGACTTATAGTGGGATGTTAAAGACTGCTGATTTTACACTTGGTTTAGCTATCATCGGCATTTGCTTTGGCCTGGTAGTTATTTATAGCTTGTCGAGCCCCTTTATTATAGAAAGTATATTTGGCTATTCTGCTGTTACTACGGGCTATAGTTCACTGTTATCTGGTTTTTCTATCATGACGGGTGGAATTATTGCCAAATCTTTAATTAAGGAATCTTTAGCAAAAAAGGTTATCACTGCGCTGGTAGTGCAGGCAAGTCTGGTACTCCTTATGATCTTTACGGTTCCATTTGGTAGTAATATTTATACCTTAATAGGCTTCACGATCTGTATCCATATGTGCGGAGGTTTTATTTTCAACATCATTTATGGCTATTGTCTCAGCCGCTTTTCAAAAAATGCAGGGGTAGCAAGCGGACTTACAGGTGGTGCCATGTATATGGTTAGCTCCATATTCAGCTATGGTTTTGCAAATTTATATGCTGTTAAAAGCCAAACGTTATTAGGGATAGCAAATATCTCTTTGATATTGGTTATTAGCATTCTATTTATTGCCTTTAACCGATACAGGAAGGTACGTGTGAGTATTGAGCTGAAGACTGCTCTGGCCTAACTAAATTTCAAAATGAGGTAATCCAATAAACATTATTGGATTACCTTTTTAAGAATTCCGAGTGCTTCCACCATTTCATTTTCCTCGAGCGAGGCAAAGCCCATTCTCATAGCATTGGTAGAAAAAGATTCATTCTTATAAAAATTCCCATTATCGATATAAAGGCCTTTTTTTGAAGCATCATCTGACATTTTGATCAAATCGATCTTTTCATTGAAATTGGCCCAAACTGCAAGTCCTCCTTCTGGTAGGCTGAATGTGATCTGCTCATTAAAGTCGGATTTGAGGATTTGACAAAACAGGTTCCTGCGATGCTTATAGATTTTCAATGTTTTCCGAAAGTGCCTGTCCATCTCACCATTGTCAAACATCACAGCAAAGGCCTCTTCTAAAAGGGTGTCTCCTTGCTTGTCTATGAGTTCTCTTAATGAGGATGCGGCATCAACAAATGCTGATGGACCTACCATAAACCCAATTCGCAAGGCCGGAGCAAACGTTTTTGTAATTGAACCTATGTAAATTACATTTTGATTGTGGTCGATACTGGCTAATGGAAGGTATGGTTTATTGTTGTAGTGAAAATCAAAATCATAGTCGTCTTCAAGAATGGCAAAGCGATACTCTTTGGCCAGGTTCAATAGTTTTAACCTCCGCTCGACATTCAGCGTTACTGTTGTTGGACAATGATGATGCGGTATTACATAAACAGCTTTTATTTTCTGGTGCTGTAAAATAGCTTCCAGATAATCTACATCCATTCCATTTTCATCAACAGGAATCCGTAACAGGTTTGCGCCGGCATATCTGAAAGCATCATCAGCGGAGGCATAGTTTGAAATGCCGACTGCGATATGATCACTGGGGCTGAGGAGTAGTTGGGCTGCTAAATAGATGCCCATCTGACTGCCTTTTGTAATGAGTATATTTTCAGCAGAAACATCCAGGCCCCTTGTATTGGAAAGATAGTTACTGATAGAAATCCGAAGATGTTCTGACCCCTTGGAACCACCATATTTCAGAAAGTTTCGACCATAAAACTTTCTGGAAAGACTCCTGTATTCACGCATGAGCAGGTCTACCGGGGCCAACCGCACATCGGGAAAGCCATCATCAATAGCCAGCGTAGTTTTCTGAAGATTCAGACTGGGCATTGCATTCTTAAAACGATTAGTCCATAGAAAAGCCTCCTCGGGTTTATTGTTTTTGTTGGGGTCTGGCAGTTTAGTTTTGGAAATTACGGGCAGCCTGGAAAGCACAAATATTCCTTTGCGTTCGATGGCTTCGGCCCAGCCCTGGCTAATCAGTTCTTCGTAAGCCAGTTTTACGGTATTTCTGTTAATGCCAATCAGTTCAGCAAGTACACGGGAGCTGGGTAGTAAGTCAGATGGTCGTAGACTTCCATTGGTAATCAGTGAGATAAAGCTATTGCACACCTGAATGTACAATGTTACAGGCGCGTCACGATCTATCTGAATTAATGATTTGTATGGTAGCATCTGGGCTGTAGTTTTTATAAGAATTGGTATGTAAATATACCCCAACTCATCTATACTTTTGAATAAAATTACTAAAAATGAAACGAGTATTAGTCATTAATTCGAGCGCAAGATCGCTTAGCTCCAGAAGCAGAAAACTTACTGAAATATTTGTTGATCACTGGAAAAACATTCATGTTAATCCGAAAATCAGCTTCCGCGAACTTGGGAATGCCGAGGTGCCGCACGTAACCGAAAATTGGATAGCTGCGGCCTTCAAACCTGAAGAAGCAAGGTCTGAGGAAGATAGAGCGGCTTTAAAAATAAGCGATAGTTATATTTCAGAATTAAGGGAAGCTGATGTGATTATTATTGGTGTACCGATGTACAACTGGTCAGTTCCCAGTGCACTAAAGGCCTATATAGACCAGATTCTCAGGGTCAATGAAACTTTTAAGGTAAACCCTGCCAATGTGCAGCATCCATATGCTGGTATGTTGGAGAACAAAACTTTATTCCTGTTGCTTTCCAGGGGCGACGAAGGATATGAGAAAGGAGAATATAATGAACATATGGACTTCCAGAGCCCCTATCTAAAGACCGTATTTAACATTATTGGTATTAGCAATATCCATGTAATAGCAATTAACGGAAGATCTTCTGATGCTATTGATGCATCACATCAGAATTTAAGAATGCTGATTGAGCAGGAAGTTATTTTAACCAGTATGTGCAGATGATGAACAATGTACTCAAAGGAAGCATTTTTATTGCGCTCGGCGCATCCAGTTATGGCATGCTTGGAGTTATTGTGAAACTGGCATATCATGATGGGTTCAGTACTGCGGAGGTAACACTTTCGCAGTTCAGTCTTGGATTTGGGGGGCTCCTTATTTTGACCTTGTTCCGAAAACAGCAACCAGTTTCAGAAATACGAACATCAGGTATTAAAAGCATACTTAAGCTGGTAGTTGCGGGTACTTCTCTGGGGTTGACCAGTGTTTTCTATTATCTAGCGGTGCAGTACATTCCGGTTAGTGTTGGAATTGTGCTGCTTATGCAGACGGTGTGGATGGGTGTTGTTGTGGAGATGATCTTGTATAAAAAGGCACCAGGCCTGCGGAAGATAATGTCGGTTTTCATTATTCTGGCCGGCACAGTATTCGCTACCAATTTGCTTAAACAATCTGTAAGTATCAACTGGGTGGGATTTGGCTGGGGTTTTCTGGCGGCGCTTTGCTATACGGCAACGATGTTTACGTCAAACCATCTTGAACTTCATTTTCCGCCATTAAAACGAAGTCTGTACCTGATCCTTGGCGGATTGATTGTTATTGCAGTGATTTTTCATTCTGCGTTGAACCTGGAATTTTCATACGGGATATTTACCAGCTGGGGCATCCTTCTTTCTTTGTTTGGGACAATTCTTCCGCCTTTATTGTTTACCAGAGGAATGCCGCTTACAGGAATAGGACTGGGAGCCATTATTGCATCTATAGAAATTCCTGTTGCCATATTTACAGCAAATGTACTTTTAAAAGAGCCTGTTAACCTGCTTCAGTGGGTTGGTGTTGTTCTTATCCTGCTTGCTGTGGTGTTGATGAACATCCGAAAAAAAATATAAAATGAAAGGCCTCAATTGGAGGCCTTTCATTTTATATTTCCTTTATCAATTCTATGCTGGTATTAATTTAGTTGTGATGCCAATTCTGTTCCATACGTTAATGGTAATAATAGCTAAGATCACTTGTGCCAGATAAGTTTCGTCCAGTACTTTAGCTACTTCCTCATAGGTTTCATCTTTTACATGATTGGTAATTAAAGTAACTTCCTCGGTAAGTGCTAATATTGCGCGTTCTTCTTCTGAGAAAAATGGAGCATCGCGCCAGGCATTGAGCGCATAAATACGCTGTTCTGTTTCGCCGGCTTTACGGGCATCTTTGGTGTGCATATCAATACAAAATGCACATCCATTTATTTGTGAAGATCTAATTTTAATCAGGTCCTTATGTGTTCTTGTAAGTGGTGTGCTTTCAATGAATTTTTCCAGTCCAAGAACTGCTCTGTATCCTGCTGGCTCTACTTTGTCAATGTGAATTCGTGTTTTCATGTCTTAAAATTTATAAGATTTATTTACCACAAAATTACCGCTATGATATTGATGCTAAATATACCAATTACAAAATAAAGGGTGGTCCAGCAAGCTGAATAGACTTAATGTAACAATGCGATTGTTTGAATTTTGCAACTATTCATTTGTTCTCTGCAATCGTTGCATTTCTATGAGGGGTTACCTTTGCTTACAGAAATTAAAAAGGAATAATCATGGATAAAATAATTCAAAAAGTATGGTTTATTACAGGGGCTTCGAAGGGGTTAGGATTAGCACTTGTAATACAGTTATTGGAACAAGGACAAAAGGTAGCTGCAACTTCCAGAAGCATTGAGGACTTAAAAAATGCAATAGGTATGGAAAATGACAATTTTCTTCCTTTATCGGTTGATATCAGGAATGAAGAAAGTGTCTCAGCTGCAATAGAACAAGTTGTTGCGCGCTTCGGAAAGGTGGATGTTATTGTGAATAATGCAGGCTATGGTTTAGCGGGAGCTCTTGAGGAATTGACAGATGCGGAAAGCAGGCAAAACTTCGACGTAAATGTATTTGGGTCTTTAAATGTGATTAGAAAAGCAATGCCGTATCTGCGTAAACAAGGTTCCGGGCACATCTTTAACATTGCATCTATTGGGGGTTTTACAGGAGCTTTCCCTGGTTTTGGGATTTACTGTGCTACTAAATTTGCTGTTCATGGTTTCTCAGAATCATTGAGGGAAGAAGTGAAGAATTTTGGCGTAAAAGTAACGGTAGTATCACCTGGATATTTCAGGACCAACTTTCTAAGTGATTCATCGCTAAATGTACCATCAAATCAAATACAAGAGTATGCTGAAGTACGAGCAGTTCAAGCTGCGCATGAACAGGATATTAACGGGAATCAACCTGGTGATCCGCAAAAAGCTGCTGCAGCGTTTATCAGCGTAGCAGACATGGAAAACCCTCCGGTTCACTTGTTTCTTGGGGAAGATGCATACGAATTTGCCAACGCAAAGATCGCATCTGTGCAAAAAGAGATGGAACAATTGGCATACATTGGTAAAGCCACAGGCTTTGAATAGCAGACTTATTAATTGCAAGAATATCTTTATTTTTGATCAGGTAAAAAACATATGGCTGAAATAGAAACCTTAGAAGATTTTTACAGGCACAAATTCGCAGGCGTTGCCAGCGATGCACAAAAAGCAATTGGTGATTTTAATGCCTTTGTACTGGAAGACATCAGCACTCCGGAAGGAAATTCGACTGTTGAATATGCTCGTAGAGATTTTTTCAAGATCAGCCTGATTACAGGATCCAACCTTTATCATTATGCCGACAAAACCATAAAGATAGATGGTACTGCACTCATCTTTTTCAACCCCCAGGTGCCGTATAAAATGGAATGTTCATCGAAAGAAAATAGAGGCTTCTTCTGTATTTTCAAAGAAGCCTTTTATAGCGAAAAATTGAGAGGTAGCTTAAATGACCTTCCGATGTTTACAATTGGTGGAAAACCATGCTATATTCTTGATGAGCAGCAAAAAGATGAAGTTTCGATGATCTTTAAAAAGATAATCAAAGAGATGGAATCTGATTATAAGTATAAACGGGATCTGTTGTTGAACTATGTGACCGAAATGATTCATTATGCGCTAAAGCTGGAGCCTACCGAAAGCTTGTACCATACCAATGATGCCAATGCGAGAATTACTGCTGTATTTTCAGAGCTACTGGAACGTCAGTTTCCAATTGTATCATCTGAACAACGATTTAATATGCGTTCGGCCAAAGACTTTGCTGAACGGCTGTTTGTTCACGTAAACCATCTTAACAGGGCCATAAAAGAGACAACAGGAAAGACTACCAGTTACTATATTGCAAACAGGATTGCAAGCGAAGCGAAAGCATTGTTGAAACATACAGACTGGAACATTTCAGAGATCAGCTATTGCCTGGGTTTTGAAGAACCCTCGCATTTCAATAATTTTTTCAGGAAACATACTGAATTGTCGCCATCAAAATATAGGACTGCCTAAGGGTCATTACGTTGCTAAATTCTTGTGCTGTAAACACAAATAAGCTACCACAGCACAGAAATACATCATTAATATCATGGGATAGGCTGTACCATTGTAAAGTACACTTAGTATCGATGTAATTAAAAAAGCAGAGAGATAACTTACAGCGCCTACCAGCGCCGAAGCTGATCCGCTGAATGAGGGAATGGCTCCAATGTACAAAGAAGTAGTATTGGGTAGAATCAGGCCAAGCATAGATAAAAAGATAAAGATCAGCACCAGTAAAACAGAAAAAGGGCCGTTAAAGTATAGCACGATTATCATCATGAAGCCTGTAACCAATTGACAAGTCATTGCAGATTTTGTGATTTTTTGAACCCCAAAATATTTCAATAGTTTGGGGTTGAGTATCCCGGCAGCAATTATGCCTACCGCCAAACCGGAAAATACAAAGCCAAACTGCTTTTTGCTTAACGCATAAATCTGTGTAAATATGAATGGGGAAGCTGTAATAAAGGAGAATGCTGCGCTATTGCTAATGGCCCTTACTACCGCATAATTGATAAAAGCAGGATGTTTTACGCAATAGATGTAGTTTTTGAAGATAACAGGAAGGTAGAATTTTTTATCAGTAGCCGGGGGCTTGCCTGCGGGTAAAATAGTTAAACATCCTATTAATCCTGCGCCTGAAACGACTGCCATAATTAGAAATAAATACTTCCAGGTGGAGGCTTCTGCTAACATTCCTCCGGCTATTGGCGATAATATTGGCGAAACACCCATTACGATCTGTAAAATAGTGAAAACATGTGCTGCATTTTTATCCTTATAAATATCACCTACCAATGCCCTGCAGATTACCTGACAAGCGCTTCCTGCAAGTCCCTGTATAAACCTTAGCGTCAGAAATACAGGGAAAGAACTGGTAATTACGCAGCAAATGCTGCAAAGGACATAAACCGATAGTCCGACTCTTAAGGGCGTTTTTCTGCCCCATACATCAGACATTGGCCCAATAAACAATTGGCCAAAAGACATGCCGAACAGAAACAATGTTACTGTACCTTCAATACGAACGATTGGTACTTTAAAGTAATTGGCCATTACACCAAATGCCGGTAAATAGATGTCAATGGAGATAGAGCCTATTGCAGTTAAAATACCTAAAGTTAACGTGATCAATAAGGGCTTCGCATTGATTTTCATCGAAATATTGGGTAGCTGAATTTTACGATAAAGCTATACAACTAAATTTACTCATATGAAATTTCTTATGTAAAAATTATGACTTAATTTTCTCGATTAAAAACCTATTTTTATGGCTTGAAAGAAAACAGTTTTTTACAGATCAACATCAAAACGAATCTATAGATATTTACTGTCTGAATTAATTCGGTTATCACTGTTTCGGGGTAAAAGTAATTTTTAATCATGATTGCAAAAAGAATGGAGGGGGTTAGTGAATACTACTTCTCCCAAAAACTTAGGGAGATAGAATCCCTGAATAAAGAAGGCAAAAATATCATTAACTTAGGTATTGGGAGTCCCGATCTTCCACCGCATCCGGATGTGATCAGGACATTGCAGGAAGAAGCTGCAAAGCCAGGAGTACATGGTTATCAAGGATACAAAGGCATACCTGCATTGCGACAGGCCTTTGCAGATTGGTACCAAAAGTGGTATAGAGTTAAGCTTGATCCTGATACTGAAGTATTACCCCTGATTGGCTCTAAAGAAGGTATCATGCACATTTGTATGACTTACTTGAATGAGGGTGACGAAGCATTGATCCCGGATCCCGGTTATCCTACTTATGCCAGTGCGGTTAAACTGGCAG
>NZ_CAMLHF010000131.1 GCF_946479715.1 uncultured Pedobacter sp.
TTGCCCTTTCAACCAGGACCAGTAAAGAGGTATCTACCTCTAAGCAGCCTCTTTTACCACATGAGCACAATTTGTTGCTTTGAGATAAGGGTATGTGGCTAAATTCACCGGCATAACCATTGTGCCCTTTAAAAAGATTTCCGTTAATGATCATTCCAAGACCTATTCCCCAGCCAATATTTACAACCATAATGTCATCGTAGCCTTTCCCAATCCCAAATTTCAATTCTGCGAAGGCAATTAAACTAGAGTCATTTTCAATAAATACAGGTAAACCAATTGATTTCTTTAGGTAACCCGTTAAGCTTTTTTCATCTGGGGTTTTAAGAAAAGTATGGTTAACTCCATGTTCTGCATTCACAAAACCAGGCATTCCAATTCCAACTCCAAGGAATTGCTCTGAAGGAATTCCAGAAATTGCTATGTTTGATTTGATGAATTGTATTAATTTGGTTAATGCATCAGTGTCATCCACCAGATTGAGGGGGAGTGTGTAAGTTATGTTTTGAGCTTTGTTTAGTAAATCATAAATAACCATGCGAGTTACTAACTGATCCATCGCCACGGCTATGATATAGATTTGTTTTTGCGGATTCAATGAAAAAGTTAAGGGTCTGCGACCACCACTTGAAGGGGCAAGGCCATGTTCAAGAACATAACCGTCTTTTACCAAATCACTCACGGCGCTGGTAATTAGTGGTAAGCTCTTATGACTAAGAGAACTTAATTCAGTTAAGGTAAGCATCTTGCTGTAATACAGCTGTTTGATCACTTCTTTTCTTAAGATACGTTATTTTCTAATTGTTGCAGTCATGATACATGTTTTCCATAGGCCGGTAGAGCCAAGAGTATACCAGTTAAAATATTGATGCGCATAAGACTAAGGATAGCCGTTTAATTTATTATTGGGTTTTTGTTGTTCATAATGAACACGCATCGTGCAATTTGGGACAGCTCAATCGTTCCAGCACTTTGCGTTGTCTAAAATAATGAAAATTATTATCTCCAAGGATAATTGTTAGTATATTTATCGCATCCCACCAAATTAGGGCACTAACCAGTTCAATTTACCGTATGATCCACTTTGCAAGACGAACCTATTTTAAAGAATATGGTTATTCCATTAAAATAGGTATCTTTAGAATCTTATTAGCGCCTAATAGTGAACGATTTATCTATATTTAACTGGTCTCTCAAAAGAACGTTGCTGAACGTCTCAGACCCTATTGAAAGAGCCAAAATAACTGTATTCTTCATTGTTTTACTATTAAATTTTCCAAAAATTGCACTATCAGTTACTGATCATTTAATTAGTAATAGCTACGATAAACTTATTGTCGACGCAATTTCATTTCTGATCTCAATTGTGGTAATTAAGCTATTACTGTCCAGACCAGATATTGTAAAAATATTAATACACATTGCGTTAATAGCAATTACAAGTTATATCATAAGGAATTTATTTTTTCATAAAGTAGGCATTCCAATAATGCAGCATATTTTTATGGCAATGACCTTTAGTTTTTATGGACTTGGTCGTCGCTGGGGTATTCTCTACTGTTCAATATTTACGGTAACGATGTGCTTAGCACTTATTAATCGTGGAGGCAATTTTATAGTTCTTAATAGTCAATATGATAATCATACCATATCAATACTCATAATAGGAATTAATTTCATTGCCATAGCAGCATCTCACTATTACTTTTATGCTGTTCTCTACGGTACACTTAATGAGAAAAAGATGCTTAATGAAGAACTGCAACTTACGGTTAAGTCTAAAACAGATTTTCTTTCCACGATGTCTCATGAGTTAAGAACGCCCCTGAATTCTGTGATCGGAATGTCTAACGTTTTACTAAACGATAAACCAAATAAAGAACAAAAAGAAAGCCTGGATGTGCTTAAGTTCTCTGCTGAGAGCTTGTTGTCGTTGATAAACAATATTCTAGATTTTAATAAAATAGACTCGGGGAAAATAGAGTTAGAATCGATTCCCTTTGATATCTCTACTCTGATCAGAAATGCCTGTGCCGGATTCGGAGCAAAGGCAGGAGAAAAGAGACTTAATTATCATGTTCAAATAGATACTCAAATTGGAAAACAACAAGTAATTGGAGACCCAACAAGGCTTGTTCAGATCATCTTTAATCTAGTAAGTAACGCCATTAAGTTTACCCAAAAGGGGATGGTAGAGGTACGCGCCATAGTAAGAAGGAAAAACCAGGAAGGTATTGTAATAAGGTTTTCAGTTAGAGATACAGGCATGGGTATCAGTCCTGAAAAGCAAAAAATAATTTTCGAACCTTTCTTACAAGCATCAAAAAGTATTACCAGAAATTTTGGTGGTACAGGATTAGGCCTTTCCATCGTAAAGCATTTGTTAGAACAGATGGGTAGTAAAATAATGATAGATAGTGAGGTGGGTAAAGGAACCCGCTTTTATTTTGATATTAAATATGCAACAACTGAGCTAGTTGCTAATCCAATTAAAGAAGTAAAGCAAAAAGAGGTAAATATCGATCAGCTAAAAATTCTTCTAGCCGAGGATAATGCAATGAATATCTTGTTCATGAAAAAATTGTTGTCGAGCTGGAATACTCAAATAGTAGTCGCCGAAAATGGTGAAGAGGCATTTAGGTTAGCTAATGAAAACTATTTCGATGTAATCTTAATGGATTTGAATATGCCTGTGATGGATGGGTATGCCGCAACTAAAATGATTAGAGAAATTGTAGATTCCACTAAATCCAATGTTCATATTATAGCACTTACAGCCTCGGCCTCTGATGAGGTAAGAGAGAAAATAGAACAATGCAAAATGGATGATTACTTAAGTAAACCTTTTCAGCCAGAAGAATTAAGAGGGAAGTTGCAAATTGTTCAGGAACGTATAGCAAATTTTAATTCTCTATAACCACTTAGTTTCGGCCTCTTTCATCTTCATTTCCTGTTTGATGATCTTTAGCTTTTGCCTCCTTATTTCCAAAACGATAACTAAGACTTAACTGCGCATATCTATTGATTTGAAAATTGGTGAACTTTTGCTTAACTCCATTTACAACAGTTGTTACGGCCATGGCACTACTTCTAAAAACATCATTTACGTTTAATGTGATGTTTAGATTTTTTTTAAGCGCTAAAGCTGTCAACCCCAAGTCTAATTTGTAGTAGGAATCAGACTTTCCAATATGATTAACTTCTGGAAACTGATACCAGAAATTAGCTGCTGCAGCAAAAGTTTTATTTGCATTAAAATAAACAGTGTTGTTAGTGGCTAAATACAAACCATAGCCTTTAATGTCATTAAAACTATTGTTATTAGAATAGGAGTTTGTACGGTAAAATGTTGCCTGATTGTTGTTTTCTAACCAACTAACACCAGTTAAAGAGAAACTCTCTGAAATCCCATATCTGTAGGTTTTTAAGAAATTTATAGGCGTTGTATACACTAGATTTGTATCAGGGCTTGCTATTGTAACATAGTTAAATCCATTATTGGTGATGTTTAAGAAAATGGAAGAAGTTAACGTTCTTTTGTAAACATGAGACAACTCGAAATTACTATTATATTCTGGCTGAAGATAAGGATTGCCCTGTCCGTAGCTATATGCTGTAAATAACGATTTAAAGGGGTTTAGATTCCAAAAAGAAGGTCGGTTAATACGTCTTCCAAAAGAAAAAGAGAGCCCATTGTCGGCATTTGGCTGATAAGAAATCAGTAAGGAGGGGAAAAGCTTAAGGTAATCTACTTCTGTGTTCTGGTCAATGGTGTAAGAATACCCCTGAGTTTGTGTGAGCTCTGCTCTTAAGCCACCCTGGTATTTCCATTTACCTTTTTCTCCGTTAAAGTTTGCATATAGCGATTGAGTATTCTCTTTATAATCGAATTCGTTACTTAAATTGGTATCGTAAACCTGTTCGCTATTGATTTTCCTATAGTAAAAGGCATTGCTATAATTATCAATAAAGCTTAATTTACCACCAAAGGCCCAGGTACCTATAGCTGATGGTATTTCGGTATCAGCTTTGAAGGTGTAGACATTTATATTTTGTTTATTAGTGTCGTAATAGCGTGTATTGTTTATTGGAACACCTGAATTAGGCAGATAGCTTTTACTTTCAAAATCAGACTTGTCTGTGCGATAGTAATTGTAGTAATCCGCATTCAACAGAAGTTTTTTTCCTGTGCTATCAAAACTAATAACTGTATGAACGTTAATCGAGTTGCTCATTGCAATAGGATGATAAGTAGCATAAGTCCTCAGGGTAGAATCTAAACCTCCTGTAAAATTATTAAAAATGGGATTGTTTACATGATCTGAACCATCATAAACATTTCTGCCACCCAGGTACGAGAAGCCTATTGATGTTTTGGGGCTAACAATAAAATCTGCCCCTGCAATTAGATTGATATTTCGATAAGTATAATTTCCTGTGTCGGTCTGCTTCCACGTTTGCTTTGGGTAATATAGGTCTGTCTGAAATCCTTCAAGATGATGATCCTGATCAAGATTTAAGGTCCCGTAAACGGATACTTTTTCTGAGTTGTAATTTAGATTGCCGCTACCGTTTAGGGCATAAAAATTACTTACGCCGTAAATGGTCTTTTGGTCGTGAATCCAATGTTTGCCGCTAGTTTGTATATTCCCTGAATAGCCTTGTTTTTTAATTTGCCTGGTTACAATATTTATGATGCCCGCATTTCCTTCAGCATCAAAATTGGCTGAAGGGTTCTTCAGCAGTTCAATTTTAGAAATCTGATTTGCCGACATAGATTTTAAATACCTCATTAAATCAAGCCCGGTTAGTTGAATCAATTGACCGTTCACCATTACTTTAAGCAGACCCTTTCCTGCGCTTGATATTTCATTGTTATTAACCATAACCCCCGGAATCTGGCTTACAGCTGTAAGTCCATCAGATCCTGTTGCAGTAATACTATTTGAAACATTATAGGTTATTTTCTCTGCGTTGCTTTCTAAAGTCGATTTATTGGAGATAACATTCACCTCATTTAATACTGTACTAGCCTGTTTTAAGATGATTTTCAAAGTAGTGTCTCTGGTGATCAGAATGTTTAGTTCGGCTTTATGATAACCGGTAAAGGAGGCAGTGATTAAATAATTCCCACCTTTTAGATTGCTAAAAGTAAAAGCCCCAACACTATCTGTGGTTAAAGATTGCTTTTGGTTATTACTTAAATTAATTAGGGTTACACCGGAATTGGGTAAAGAAAGTAGTGATGCATCATTTACAGTTCCTGTAAGTTTAACTTGAGCCCAAAGGTTGGTGTTAATAATTAAGAGAAAAATGGCAGCGGCAAAGAATTTCAAATTTGAGAGTTTAAGGTTAAGTTGTATAAGGTTTACTAGACTACATTTTATTTTCAACTGTTTTTATCAGTTTTTCCAGAAGCTTAAATATTCCATCTAAAGCATTCTCTGTTGCAGAGTTGGCCATAATGATGTAGGCTACATTTTTATCCTTGTTAATTAAGGTATAACAATAAAATGTACCGGCAGAACCCGCGTGTTCAGATGAGTGCTTGTCTTGTTTATTTACATTAAGCCACCCTATAGCATAATCCTTTAATCCGTAATGCAGGTAATTATAAGTCTCTGACTTTAAAAGATTGTTCTTACCTCTTAATCCCGACAAGTTTAGCTGAATAAATTTAATATAATCGCTGATAGGCATACTGATGTCTCCAGCTGGTTCAATAAGATTTAAATTGTAATCCGTATGAGGAGATAGGGGAGTCAATTTATTGTTTTCAATCCAATGTCCCCAAGGTTGATTCACATCAGTTCTGTTTGGCCATCCCAATTTATAGTTTAGATGAAGTTTTTTTGAAAGGACTTCATCTAGAAGCCGTTCCCATGTTTTTCCGCTAGCTTTTTCAAGCATAGCAGTGGCAACACTATACCCAGCATTGGAATAATTATAGGTTTCATTATTTTTTTCCAGCGCATCATTGCTGATCAGGTATTTTACGAACAATTTACGCTGCTCATCTTTAGTCCCTGTAAATTTGGGTAACAATTGAAACTCAGTCCCGCTGTTATAAGGTTTAATGAACGCTCTGTGCGATAATAAGTCGAGCAACGTGACTTCATAAAATGCAGGGTTGGCATTTTTTTTCCATTCCGGGAATAAAGTGAAAAACTTTGTTGTCCAGCTAATCTTTTTGTTTTCTACCAGATAACCTGCAATAAAACCTGTTATTGCTTTTGTATTTGAGCCCAGATGAAAATAATCATCAGTGTTAGCTTTTGTTTCATCATTTTGAACATCAGATCTCCTAAAGCCCACTACGTTTTTCACCAGTACGCTGTCGGCTGTAAGGGCAGCATAACTTAGCTCAGGTATTTCATTTTTAACCCTTATACTATCAGCAAAATGAGCTAAATCCTGACCCTTTGATGAGGAAAAGAGAAAAACAAGAATAAAAGCTGATAAGACTTGCTTCATTACAGTTCGCTTACTCCACCGGATCCAATCACGGTTTTTTCTATAGTAGGGTTTCCACTGTAATAAACATTACCAGAACCACTAATGAATGCTTTAATGGTGCCATCGGTTTTAATACTAACAGTACCTGATCCACTAATCCTTGTTGATAGTCTATTGGTTACTAAAGTTTTTCCATTTAAATTTCCTGATCCACTGATGGTAATTTGCGCTGCATCTGTTTTACCGCTTATGTTTAGGTTCCCAGAACCACTGATAACGCCAGTTAGCTTATCTACATCAATATTTGCTTTGATACTACCAGAACCACTTAGTGTGGATGTAAATTCTCCACTGGTTAACGCACCCGAAACAATTATGCTCCCATTTCCGCTCATGGTTAGACTGGTGATGTCTTTTGCCGTAACATATGCAGTAATGGTTTTGCCTTCATATTTTTTTGCCCAGCTTGTCCAACTGTTCTTTGGGCGAATTACCAGGATGTTACCCTTAACTTCACTTATTAGTGTAGAAATTGCCTCGGCATCCCCCTCAAATTTTAAGCTTTCGGTACTGCCCATTTTAATCACCACATTAATAGGTCCACCCGCAGCAACACCGGTAAAGTTTTTTACATTTCTTTCATCAAAAGAAGGGGCGTCTATCTTAGCAAAAGGAGGGAAGGCCGAATTATTATTATTAGAAATTGCATTGAAGCCAATGGTACAAAATAAGGCAGCAAACAGAAATGTCTTCTTCATCTTTATCTTTTTAAATTTTATATGTCTAAATAAACGAATTAATAGCTAAAACCTTGTGTAAAGGGCAAGTTGAATTACATTGTTCATTGTAGAGGAGTTTAGCCCCTTGGAAGTTTGATTCAGATAGCCAGCTTCAATATCCACTTTTTTACTTAATCTATATCCTGCTGCGACGTAGGCACGATTTTGATCAAATACATGGCCATTTAGTTCGTCTTTATTTTGAAGGTTTAGAAATACCTCATTTTGTAAGGCAACAAATGGTCCTTTCTCAAAATCCTGTTGTCCTTTTTTTAAAGGAACAATAAATCTTAAAAAATACCTGAAGCGCTGCGAAAACAGATCATCTGGTCCGTTTCTTTCTATAAAACGTTGTTCTGTTCTGAACCTGTGGCTGGTAAGAATTGTGCTAATTTTATGTTTATAAATATATTGCTGCCATATCCTATGTTCAGTTAATTTATTGTCACTGGCTCCTATTGACTGGGTAAAGGTTTCATTTAATAAGTAGCCCAATGTTACTTCATTTTTATTATTAATGTAGTATGTTAAGCCGGGCCTGAACATGAAATTTCTTAACTGTTCCCAGTTGTCGGCAGTTCTTAGTTGAACATCAAGATGGGCACCCCATTTGTTATTTATTTTAGTGGTGTTCATTAAGAATAGCCAACCGCTGTTTTGTTGTATGGTCTGGGCAATACCGGCAGTGCAAAATAGGCTTAATACAGTAAGTAGAAATAAGGAAAGACGCATAATATATTGTTCTATTTGTGTGTGTTGCTAAAATAGGAACAATATTTAAAAGTCCAATGTCCTAATGGATACAAGTAGTCTTAAAATGTCATTTAAGAGGTATGTAAAGTGCATGTTACGAATTAATTACATTTTTACGCATTAAATACTGTTAAAAGAATTACATTATTTTTATTGTGACTTGCGGAATGGGGGGAGTCGAGTAGGAGAAGATGAAGGTGCCGAAATGATTTTAAATTCATCTATTTCGTTATTTAATTTGCAAGGTTTCTAAAATTAATTACTTTTGCCCCACTCTGGTAGTTTTCGAACTACTATTAGCCACGGGGGATTAGCTCAGCTGGCTAGAGCGCTTGCCTGGCAGGCAAGAGGTCAGCGGTTCGACTCCGCTATTCTCCACCCTTTGAAAGCCTTTCAGTTAGTTCTGGGAGGCTTTTTTTTCGAAATGAGGTTTCTCTCAGATAGATTGCTTAAGTAATGTGCACAAATTTCACAATAATTTTGCGAGTTTCTTGCGCAAGAATTGAGTAAAGACTTAACCATAACAATCAGATTATGGTCAACATTACTACCCTTCTGGACATCAGAAGAGCAAAAAAGGATGGAACTTATCCAATCGTATTTAGAATCTATTATCAACAAAGGTCTTTTACTAGATCTACAAAGATTTGCATAACAAAAAAGCAGTGGGATGATAAAAAGAAACAAATTAAAAATATCCACCCAAACTATCTCATCTTAAATAGACGCATACTGAAAGATTTCGCTGACCTACAATCAGAGCTTCTTTTAGCTAGTGACGAGAAAGTTAATGAGTTTTTGAATCCTACACCGATTAAGAAAGTCGATCAACCACCAAAATTAACCGTTTTGGAGTTCGTGGACAATTTGATAACCGAATTGAAATCAGATAATAAGATTGGTAATGCATGGGTTTATGAATCAGCTCTAAACGCAATAAAAAAATTCCATCCAGATACAGAACTATACTTTGAGCAAATTGACTTTGAATTTTTAGATAAATACAATAAACATTTACTGCGTGGTGGAATCAAGCACAATACGGCCTTCTTTTACCTAAGAACGCTTCGAGCTTTTTACAATAAGGCAATTAAACTGAAGGTTGTTGACAGAAACCTATATCCCTTTCATGATATCAAACTAAAAGCAGAAAGAACTAAAAAACGGGCAATTGATAAATCACTTATCACTGCCTTAATAAATTTAGAGCTACCTGAGGATTCTTCAATATGGCACGTTCGCAACTGGTTCTTGATGTCCTTTTATCTTATGGGAATTTCATTTGTTGATTTAGCTTTACTCCAAACGAGTAACATTAAAAATGGAAGAATACATTATAAAAGACAGAAAACAGGAAAGGCTTACGATATTAAAATTCTTCCTCAGGTTCAGAAGATAATAGATTCTTACAGTCCTACACGTTCGCAGAACTACTTGTTACCTATTATAAATCGTAAAGTTGAATCAGAGCAGGAAAGATTAAGGTTAATAAAGGATAGAACAAGATTTGCTAACAAATATCTAAAACGAATGGCAGAATTGATAGAAACCCAAGAGACAATAACGACCTATACATCCCGACATTCTTGGGCAACAATTTGCAAAAAATTAGGGTTTAGCATTGAAATCATTGCTGAGTGTTTAGGCCATGAATATGGGAATAAAACAACTGCTGTTTACTTAGACACATTTGACCAAGAAGTAATTGATGATACTAATGAAAAAGTTGCAGAATCAGTAAACAACTAAACATTCTAAAGCGGAGTAGCATTAGTTACTTCGCTTTTTAAGCTCAAAAATCAGAAAGAATACATAGCTTAGTATACTAAATAAATAAGTCATGTCTCTCACCTTATCAGATAATCACAGGAAACAACTAGACCAATTTAATAATTTAACGGTTGAAAAATTGGTTAGAGAAGATATTGGATCAGCAGGTTTTTCTAAGCTTCATGAAAAGCTAACAACTATTAGATCTATGATTAATGATTTGATAGCAATTGCTACAACAGCACCAGATATATCAAACATTTATCTTGACGTCCTATTCAACTACATATCAGCATATAACTCACATGGAAGTAAATTAGTACAGTATAATCCAGATGCAAATAATAGCACGCAAACTAAACATACTATTATTAATGCGGTAGAAGGACTTTATACTTATATGTTAACGGGGGTAGATTCAACTGGGCAAAGACCAGCTAATATGACTTTTGTAGCTCTTTATTCAGTTTTAAAACAACGACAATTTGACAATATAAGTTCAAACATAATTGATGTTGAAAATAATAAAGCAGAATTTATCGACTTAAAGACCAAAACTGAACAGTTGCTCGCTACTTTACAAGACAAGGCCAAGGAGGTTAGTTTACATGACTATTCTGAGATTTTTTCAAAGCAAGCCGAGCTACATTCAAAGTGGGATAGAAAGAATTTAGGTAGTGCTCAAATTTGGTTGATATCAACATTTGTACTGATTTCCCTATTTATATGCTTTATCTCTAAAATTGAAATTCTCTATCCAATTAATACAAGTGCAAATGCCACAATAATTACTATTGAATATCTTACTAGAGTCCTTATTATCAGCTTCTTTATTTATTTAATAACGTTTTGTGCGAAGCAATTCAACATTCAACAACATTTGTCCATTGTCAATAAGCATCGAGAAAATACATTGAATTCTTACAAACTCTTTATAGATAGTCTTGGGGATTCTAATAGTGAAATTAAACACGCTCTTATGATGGAAGTTGCAAAAGCTATTTATGATTCCGGACAAACAGGATATTTAGGCAGTAATGACAAATCCGAAGGTTCGCCCTCATTAATCGAGATGACAAAATACGTAAGTGGCAATAAATAGATCAAATAAGTTTATTTAAATGGCAGACTTATTAGAAATCAAAATAGATTCATCAAGAGTAAACAATTACAGAAAAATAAAGAGTGAGACCCCTTCTTTCTTAGATCGTAAAGCTTTTATTTTAATTGATTCATACTTTCAAGACAAAATGCTTGAATCTATGAAGAAGTTACTAAGCACTTACAAAGTAGATCATGAACATCTTGATTATTTCCTATTTATCATAGGCCAACACTATTATCTATATGAAACGTTAGAAGAGCAAATACAAAATTCTTTTGAGTGTCATGAACCTCTAAAATTCCTGCAATCCTATCTTGTCCAAACGGAAAATCTGAAAACAGAAGGTATCAAAGAAGACTCAGAGAATAAGGAAGAACTGATAAAACAGAGGTTAGATAACAGATATTTAGAGATAGTAAACCCCTTATTTAAAAATGAGATTCCAATAAGGCTTCGTAACACAGACTTTGTTGTGAAAGGTATCTATCAGCTATTTAAAAAGCAGTACAACTACTCATTGAAAGAAGTTTTAAAACCTTACGAAGAGATTCCCTCTCTTAATATCATAAACCAGCTTGTAGAAGAAAATAACAACCTTATCAATTATGTCACCCGCTATCTAATACCAGAGATTTCATTAGACCTTCTTGATTATTTAAAGACCTATATGGTTGGTCAACTTTCGAGAAAACAATATCTCTTTCTATTTGATTTGCTTTACTTATATGGGATTTTCCTTTTAGATGATAATGAAGATACTCATGACTATAAAGTAACTGAAACCTTTGAAGTCCCAGATTATCCAAGTACAGAAAAGACAGCTTACTTAAAGAGAGTCATCCACAGATATAACAAGTATATAAAACAACGCTAATTATCGGATAACTAACTTATAATATTATAGCCTCATCGGTCATCCGATGGGGCTTTTTTATTCCCCCACATTTGTGGTAGAGAAAGAGAGGTAAGTTATGGTACCTAATGATAACTCTTCAGTATCTGCTTTGCGCAAAGCTCATTTACAGTTAGATAGTCGACTAAGTGACTATAATTTAAAACAATAAAAAACAATATAATGGCAATCGCTAATAAATTTACTGCATTAGTTAATAAACTAAAAGAAGCCCCGAAGGGCATTCAAATGTCTGATCTCTTTACTGAAAATAACCCAAATGGTTACTTCACCAGAGAAGACCTATATAATTACATAATTGAGCTTACGGAATATCAACAAAAGAAATTCAGCCTCTTCTTCGAATATATGACTCAAGGATTTCCTATAACGTCTTTGCCTATTGGAGTGGAAGACAAACAATCTGGGCTCAAGGTGATTTGGGTTAGGTTTAAAACTCCAACCGGCCCCCAAAACTTTAAAATGCAATACCAAGAATGGCTTTTGCTATTGGTCAAACATTATATAAGTGGAGTTTTTAAAGGGGTCGTTTTCAATGAAGATGAAATGGTAGCCGAAATGTTAAAACACCTTGATCAGTAACAATCAATTAAGCAGAGGAGCATCTAATCTGATGCTCCTTTAAAATCAAACCACACATTAACTAATAATATCTTCAACATGAAGAAGCAGAAAACATTAACAGTAAAAAAAGATCAATATTTAAAGGAAATAATGGACATATTCCCAACCAATTCTATAATACATAAAACACTTACAGGCATTGGCTCGACATCGCTTCTACTGGAGCATGTAACCCAAAATTGCCTAGTTATTGTCCCGAACGTACCCGTAATTAAAGGGAAGTGTAAAAAGTACAACACAAGGCGGAAAGAAGTGGTGAAAGGTGTTTATGATGGAGTAACTGTGGATGACATCACAGCATACTTAAACTCTCCTCAAACACCTAAACGCTTTATCACAACGCCTGAGAGCTATCTGAAAGTAAAACATGCAATTGAGGACAGCGAAGAATACAATTTATATAATGACTTCTTTCTTTTAATCGATGAATGCGAGAGATTAGTACAAGATGTTAATTATAGGGATAAAATAATACGTCCTTTTAACGACTTCTTTCTCTTCGATAACAGGGCAATGGTGTCTGCTACTACAATGAAGATGACAGATCCAAGATTTGAAATTCACAAGATGAAAAAGTTAACAATTGTACCAGATTTCGACTACAAGGAGGACATCCAATTAATAAGTACAAATAATATTGAGTTGTCACTTCAGAGCTTTATTAGCAAGAATAAAAGAGACCAGTACTTTATATTCCATAATTCAATAGATTCTATGGTCTGCTTAATTAAACGATTGAAATTAGAGGAAGATACCGCAATATTCTGTGGAATGGATAGTGCTAAAAAGCTAAAAGGAAATGACATTAAAAATGTGAATACGGATATCAAGCAATTTAAAAGGTTCAACTTTCTAAGCAGTAGATTCTTCTCTGCATTGGATATCGAGGGGGTATCAAATCCGACAATTATTATGCTGACAGACCTTTACTTTGCAGAACATACAGCTATTGACCCAATAAGTCAATCTATACAGATTCAAGGTCGTTTCCGTAAAGAAAAAGGTAAAGAATTGGTAAAGGAAATAACACATATCACTAATTTAAAATCCATGTTTATACGATCAGATGAGAGTATTCTTGCGGAGATTGAAACTGGACGGATCATTCATCGGTTTCTAAAGCGTTATGCTATTGGAGCTACAACTAATGGTGCTGTCAAAACTATTAAAGAACTCCTTAAGAAAGTTGAAAATCAATTAGCCGTAACTGAAGACAGCGAAATAGATCACTTCTTAAAAGACAATATGATCTTCGATAATAAGATCAAGAGCTATTATACTTCATTTGATGATTTGATATCAGCTTATAAAAGGAGTAAGCATTTTAACATTACCACAACTATTGAGGAGTATACAATTAATGACGAAATCCGTATTCAACTATTAAACAAAGAAAACATTCGGCCTAAGACACTATTGGAGATCCTAGTCCGTGAACTATCTAAGTTAAATGATTTGAAAAAAAAGAACCCATTTCAAGCTACCTTAGAGGAAATATCACTTCTAGGATCTTACCCAAAAGAATCCGCTTTATTAAATGAGATTACTTTGGCAAGAGCAGAAGAACTTCAATATGACATTAGAAAGATTCGCGCAGCGATCAAAGAGAAACAAAAGGAAAGAGAGCAAACAAACTTTGAATTTATAACATACTTAGAGCAATCATTTATGATTAACCAATTTTACCTTGCTAAATTATACAAGGCTATACTAAGAGATGGAATAGCTCAATTCCGACTATTCACATTAAATCCTACCTTATCACTTCTAAAGAAGTACTTTAATGCGGACGAAACCAGAATAACAGTTGGTAGGAAAAGGGTACGGGGAATAGTAATATTAGGTAAGAATAACCTAAATCTTATAAATCCAACGGGACAAAATATTTAATAAGGGTCTATTATACCCCCTGTTTATCTTTTTGTCCCGCACAGCTAACTTAAACTAAGAATGCCAGGCTTAACAGCTTGGCATTCTTAGTTTATAATAACATTAAAATCTCATTCCCTTAAGTCAGGCGCTCGCCGATGGTATCCCCCTACCCGATAAAGTAAGAGTTATTAATAAAAGTGATTAGTACCTCATATTATCCCTTTAACCACCGTGCCCTCGCTAAGACAAATTTTATTTTTTTATATTTTATAAGACCTGTCTACACGCAACCTCTATAACTAAAACCCCCTCCCACTTGTCTTGTGGGAAGTCACTTCCTGTAAAAAGCCTTAATCCATTACAGGCTCACAAGTAAAATTCACTATTTATTAATCACCGTAAAACAAGCCTTTATTCTAGGCATTGCATCATTATGAGCAAAAAACCAAGACAAGTTAAAAACCTTAAGAAATCAGAGACCATGACAGTAATTACACCAAGCGAGGAGATCGTCCTTGTACAAAACCTAGAACTAAGAAATGAAAATGTCGGGCAGGCATACTTAAACATTATTAAAGGCTGTAAAGAGCTTCTAACTGCATTTGATACTTTACGTTACAGAATGCACGTTACGATAGATCACACAAAATCCAGTAAGGAAACAAACCTTATCAGCGAATGGATGTGTTATTTTATGAACCTTACATTGACACGCAACAAGTACGGATACCACATGCTCTACTTTTCGTTCGACGCAGAAGCTTTAACCAGATTCGGGGATAAGATGTTTAATAGAATGCTACGTGTTGTTTTTAATTGCACAAACATCACAGTAACAGATTTAAACATTGAGAACTCAATACGGATAGAACATGAAGCTAGTGATATCCAACCATTCTTTATCAATAGACTTCTTGCTGACCCTAAAGATTACATTACAATAACTGCTGAAGATAAGGTTCCATCGTAAAAATATTAGAGGTTGCAATACCTCTAATATTAAAATACCTCATTATCTTTACATGGATAAAAACGGAGGAAACATAACTACAATTTAGAATTACATATATAAGATATAAGCGTAAGCTTTTTGTTCTTGTCTAAGAAATCTGGAAAATTTATAAGACAACAAGAGCAGATAAGTTCACGCCTACGCCATAAGCGTAGGTGCTGACTTGTTTGTTGTTGTCGGGTTTTTCCAGAACCTCTTAGACGCAAATGAGCCTAGCCCTGCGCTTATTGTGTTTAAAACTCTGTTAGCCTTGGGTTAGGTTGATACAACCAATATGATAAAACTAATCTCAGATTGTTTCGAGTGCACAGATTGTGGAGTTGAAATCTTAATTGA
>NZ_CAMLHF010000132.1 GCF_946479715.1 uncultured Pedobacter sp.
AAACAAGAAAATTAACAAAATCTTCGCCAAGGTCGTTGGTTAAGTTCCTGGCTGCCATTTCCTTATTTACATATTGAGTGGTCTTAATAGCCGGATTGGCATTAAGTTCCTTTTGAAACTGCAACACATCGGTTTCTTTGGCACCTTCATCTACAATTATATTTAGCACAATATTTTCCTTCACGTAATTGGAAAGGTTTTTTGCGTGTACCAATATCAGGCCCAACATACCCAGCATTAATAAAACCAATGCAATACTGAAGATCGTAGAAATATAAATGGTTTTTGTCTTCTTAGAAGCATCGCTCACTTCAAATTCTTCCATGTATTTGTCTTTATGTTTTGCGAAAATAAAAAATATAAGCAACTAATTTAAATTATATGCCTTTTATACTTCAAAACTTCAAAAACTTATAACGGAATTTGTGTTTAAATAGTGTTGAGTTTACGTTTGTTCTACACTGGTTCGACGATGAGTCCACCTTTCTTTAATAAAAACGTGGACTTAACGTGGACTCACTGTGGACTCAACGTGGACCTACCCCTAAGAGTTTTAAAATGTATTATATTTGACTTGCATTATGATTGATAAGAAATTCATCTATAAATTAGGCAAGTGGTTGCTGATAATCATTTTACTTAGTTTCGTGGCAGGCACAATGTCTGCAATATTTTTAACATCATTAGACCTGGCAACAAATTTTAGAACAGGACATCCTTATGTTTTATATCTGTTGCCTTTGGGAGGGTTGGCTATTGGATTAATTTACCACTATGCTGGTAAAAGTGTTGAACGGGGCAATAACCTGGTTTTTGATACCATTCATAACCCTAAAGATATTATTCCTTTCAGGATGGCCCCTTTGGTGCTCATCGGTACTGTTGCTACACATTTTTTTGGCGGTTCTGCAGGTAGGGAGGGTACGGCTTTGCAGATGTCGGCTGCAGCGGCAGATCAGTTTCACAAAATTTTTCATTTAAGCAAGCAAGAACGGATAGTACTTCTTATCGCAGGTTTAAGTGCTGGTTTTGCCTCCGTTTTTGGAACCCCCATAGCGGGAGCTATTTTTGGCATCGAAGTGTTGTTACTAGGCAAAATTCCTTACAAGTCAATTTTACCTGCACTTGCAACAGCTTTTTTGGCGGCCTATGTGACCAGTTTATGGGGCGTTGGCCATACTCATTATCATATCGATTCAATCCCTCAGCTTTCTTTAAAAGGGATTGCCTACAGTGCTGTTGCTGGTGTATTTTTCAGTATTGCTGCGGTAATATTTGTAAGACTGACTCATCAACTGTCTCTGATTTTTAAAAAGATCAATTACGCACCATTGCGTCCATTTATCGGAGGGATAGTGGTTGTTATACTGGTTTTGCTTTTAGGCACCTATAAATACATTGGTTTGGGTATACCCACTATAGTTGAATCCTTTTTGCAAAGCTCAAAACCTCAGGATTTTGCTTTAAAAATCCTTTTAACAGCAGTTACGCTTGGTGCCGGTTTTAAAGGTGGCGAGGTTACTCCGCTCTTTTTTATTGGCGCAACACTAGGTAGTGCACTTTCATTTTGGCTTCCTTTGCCTGTAGGGTTATTGGCAGGTATGGGTTTTGTTGCAGTTTTTGCCGGTGCTGCCAAAACGCCGCTAGCTTGCTGTGCTATGGCGATGGAGCTTTTTGGAGTTTCCTGTGGTATTTATGTAGCAGTGGCCTGTGTAGTTGCTTACCTTATTTCAGGAACTCACAGTATCTATAATGCCTCCGAAAACAAAGCGCCAAAGCACTTTTTATTCGGTAAATTTTCACTTACAGATGTACATCGCAAGGGTGAAATAAAAACTTCTTAGACAAACTTTTCTGTAACCCCCTTAATTTCTTTATTTTCGCGGGATATAAAGGAATTAGCAGTAATGGATTACCAATTTAAAGAAATAGAACAGAAGTGGCAAAAGTTCTGGGCTCAAAATCAAACGTTTAAAGCAGAAAAAGATACAACAAAACCTAAGTTTTACGTTCTCGACATGTTTCCTTACCCGTCTGGGGCGGGTTTACACGTGGGCCATCCACTCGGTTACATTGCTTCCGATATATTTGCCAGGTATAAAAGATTAAAAGGATTTAATGTATTGCATCCAATGGGATACGATTCTTTTGGATTGCCAGCAGAGCAATATGCTATACAAACTGGTCAGCACCCGGCTTTAACTACCGAGACAAACATCAACACCTACAGAGAGCAATTAGATAAAATTGGTTTCTCTTTTGATTGGAGCAGAGAAGTACGTACCAGCGATCCGGGATATTATAAATGGACACAATGGATCTTTATGCAATTGTTTAATTCCTGGTATAATCTGGAAACAGACAGAGCTGAAGATATCACTTCGTTAATTGAGAAATTTAATGCTTCGGGCAGTGCTGATGTAAAAGCAGTTTGTGATGAAGAGGTTAAGTCTTTCTTGCCTAGCGACTGGGCAACCATGACCAGCGAGGAGAAACAAGAAGAATTATTAAAATATCGTCTTACCTATTTAAGAGAAAGTACTGTGAACTGGTGCCCTGCATTGGGTACTGTACTTGCTAACGATGAGGTGAAGGACGGGTATTCTGAGCGTGGCGGATATCCGGTAGAGCAAAAGAAAATGATGCAGTGGAGTATGCGTATTTCTGCATATGCAGAGCGTTTATTGCAAGGCTTAAATACAATTGACTGGCCTGAGCCGGTTAAAGAGATGCAGCGTAACTGGATTGGAAAAAGCGTTGGGGCGAGTGTTAAATTTGCTATAGAAAATGCTCCGGAAGGTATTGCCGATTATATTGAGGTTTTTACCACACGTGTGGATACTATATTTGGTGTGTCTTATTTGGTTTTAGCGCCAGAGCATGAACTTGTTACTGCATTAACTACGCCAGCACAACTGGATGATATTAATGCTTACATCGCTAAAACTAAAAAGAAATCAGAGCTGGATCGTATGGCTGATACAAAAACTGTATCAGGTGCTTTCACAGGTAGCTATGTAATTAACCCGGTAAGCGGAGAGCGGATCCAACTTTGGATTGCAGATTATGTATTAGCAGGTTATGGAACCGGTGCAGTAATGGGTGTGCCTAGTGGCGATCAGCGAGACTGGCTTTTTGCAACTCATTTTAACTTGCCTATTGTACAGATCCTTGATGCACAAAAAGATATCGAGCATCAGGCAGACGCCACTAAGGAAGGTAAATACATTAATTCCGGTTTTATAAACGGAATGAATTATACCGAGGCTACCCAAACTTTAAATGCCTGGTTAGAAGAAAAAGAAGTAGGTAAAGCAAAGGTGAATTATCGTATGCGTGATGCTATTTTCGGCAGACAACGTTATTGGGGCGAACCAATTCCTGTATATTTTAAAGATGGATTGCCGTATTTGATTAAAGAAGAGGAATTGCCGTTGATGCTTCCTGAAATTGATAAATACCTGCCAACTGAAACTGGCGAGCCACCATTGGGTCGTGCAGAAGATTGGAGCTACGATGATCAGTATGAATATGAGTTGAGTACTATGCCGGGATGGGCAGGGTCTAGCTGGTATTGGTATCGTTATATGGATGCTAAAAATGATTCGGACTTTGCATCTAAAGAAGCAATTGCTTATTGGAAAGATGTCGATTTATATATAGGTGGTGCTGAGCACGCAACCGGACATTTATTATACAGCCGGTTCTGGAACAAGTTTTTAAAGGATTTGGGATATGTGCAGGAAGAGGAGCCTTTCAAAAAACTAATTAACCAGGGGATGATACAAGGTAGAAGTAACTTTGTATACCGGGTTGTAGATGAGGAAGGCCGTGGTACAAACACACTCGTTTCTCATGGTTTAAAAAAGGATTACAAAACTTCTGCCTTGCATGTTGATGTAAACATTGTAGAGAATGAAATTCTGAATATTGAGAAATTTAAGTTGTTCAGACCAGAATTTGCCGAAGCAGAGTTTATCCTTGAAAATGGAAAATACATCTGCGGAGTGGAGGTAGAGAAAATGTCTAAGTCCAAATTTAATGTAGTAAACCCTGATGTGTTGATCGAAAGCTACGGGGCAGATACTTTGAGGATGTACGAAATGTTCCTTGGGCCACTTGAGCAAAGCAAACCATGGAATACTAATGGCATAGAAGGTGTATTCAAGTTCTTACGCAAATTCTGGCGTTTATTCCATAATGAGGCATGGCAGTTTAATGTTAGTGATTCTGTACCTACAAAAGCTGAATTAAAGGCTTTACACAAGATCATTAAAAAAGTGCAGGATGATATTGACCGTTTCTCGTTCAATACTTCTGTATCGAGCTTTATGATTGCCGTTAATGAGCTTACAGATTTAAAATGCAAGAACCGCCAGATACTTGAAGACCTTGTAGTTGTACTCGCTTCTTATGCACCACACATTTGTGAGGAGCTGTGGGCTTTATTAGGTCATGATGAAGGAAGTTTGTCATATGCCAAGTATCCTGTGTTTAATCCTGCATATATGGTAGAGGATGAGTTCAGTTATCCGATTTCAGTTAATGGTAAAACACGCTTAAACATGAACTTAAGCCTCGCTTTAGAGCCTAAAGAGATTGAAGAAACTGTTTTAGCCGATGAACACGTTCAGAAATACCTTGAAGGTAAAGCACCTAAAAAGGTAATTGTAGTAAAAGGACGGATTGTAAATATTGTGATTTAGATTATAAGGCGCCCGTCGTCGTTCTAATGTACCCGTCATTATACTGTGTCTCGTCCTCTGGACGATAGGAGAGATCTCTTGGTTATGCTATTTCAAGAGATCTCTCCTATCGTCCAGAGGACGAATACCTTATTCTTATGTTCTATCTTTTAATGGGTAGGCCAATTCCCTTTTTGCTTCATTAACCACAAAACAACTCTGTAACGAACCTACATTTTTAAGCTTTGCCAGTTTCTCTACAATTAGCTTATTGTAGCCTGCCATATCACTTACCACAATTTTTAACAGGAAGTCAAAAGCTCCAGTTGTGTGGTAGCATTCTAATACTTCTGGAAAACGGATTACTTCATTTTGAAATGCAATGAGCGCTTCACCGCTATGGTCGTTTAATTGGACCTGAGTGAAGGATATCCAGAGTTCATCAAATTTGTTGCGGTCTATAAGCGTTACGCTTCCGGTAATGTACCCAAGATCTTTAAGGCGACTTACACGCTCAAACATAGTGCTGCTCCCCTTATGTAATTTAAGGGCCAATTCTTTATTGGTAAGCCTTGCGTCCTTTTGCAGCAGGCGAAGAATATCCAGATCAGTCTGATCTAAGATGGTTGTATTCATATAACCACGACAGCTTTATATACGTTTAGATGTGATGCAAATAAAGAACATTCAGCTCATATTAACAAATGGAAGGCAACAAAATTTGGGGATTACTTACTGTTTTTTTTAAGAGCAAAATTTAATTCTGATCATAAGGGCGCGTTATGAATAATTTGCGGATAAATCCAATATCCAAGGTTATAACAAATCAACTTATGAACTTTAGCCCATGCAACCACAGGCTGCAATCTGCTAAGCATGAGAGAAATCAAGATAGAAAAATCCTTTACTAAACGAGACCATGATTCCCTTCGCAGGTATCTGAATGATATTGCAGGGTATCCATTGTTAAGCGCGGAAGAGGAAGTAATGCTGGCTCGTAAGATTCAGGCAGGAGATCTTTCGGCACTGCAAAGGCTTGTAAATTCGAATCTTCGATTTGTAGTTTCGGTAGCAAAAAAGTACGAAGGACAAGGCTTGCCTCTTGCTGATCTTATTTCGGAAGGAAATGCCGGTTTGGTTAAAGCTGCAGAACGCTTTGATGAAAGCAGGGGGTTTAAATTTATCTCTTTTGCGGTTTGGTGGATCCGCCAGTCTATGATGATGGCCATTGGGACTTACAAGCGAATGATCAGGCTTCCTATGAACCAGGTTAACGACATACAGGAATTGTGGCGATCGGAAATGGAGATGGAGCAGAAACTAGAACGGTTACCTACTGATGAGGAACTCTCTGAATATACCGGAATAGCGCTTGATAAATTAAAAGCCTACCAATACAGTCCGGGCCATGCAGTTTCCCTGGATACTGCGGGTGATGATGAAGAGAAACCGGGTTTGATGGTGTTTCTTGAAGATACTTCTATAGAGGCGCCTGATATGGTACTGCAATCTCAGGATTTAAAGTACAGCCTCAGGAAATTGTTAAATCAACTGCCAGACAGACAGCGCAGAATAATCCAGCTCAGTTTTGGACTGCAAGGTAACGAAGCAATGCACCTTGAAGATATTGCTGATCTTTTTGACCTGAGCAAAGAAAGTGTTAGAAAGATCAAGTACCAAGCCTTGCATAACCTTGGCAAGGAGGAAGGGGCAAAACGCCTCAGACAATATTTATAAATGAACATGAAACAGAAAGAATATATACTAATCATTGGTGCACTTGGACAAATTGGAAGAGAACTAACCGATGAACTACGAGAGAGATACGGAAAGGAAAATGTATTAGCTGCGGACATCAGACCTAAAGAAGATGTTTCTTTTGAGAAACAGCCTTATATGCAATTAAATGTAATGGATAAGGATGCACTTGAAAGTCTTATAGCTGAAAATAAGTTTACTCAGGTTTATCATTTAGCAGCAATGCTTTCGGCAAGTGGAGAGCGTAATCCTCAGGCAGCATGGGAATTGAATATGAATAGCTTATTAAGTATCCTCGACTTATCTGTTAAATATAAAGTAGGAAAAGTTTTCTGGCCGAGCAGTATAGCTGTATTTGGACCTGACTCTGCGAAGCAAAATTGCCCTCAGCAAGGTGTTACTGAGCCCAGTACCATTTACGGGATCAGTAAGGCTGCTGGAGAGTATTGGTGTAAGTATTATTTTGAAAAACATGGACTTGATGTACGCAGTGTGCGCTACCCGGGTCTTATTAGTTATACAGGTGCGCCGGGAGGTGGAACAACGGATTATGCTGTAGATATTTTTCACAGCGCAGTAAAAGGCGAAAAGTATACCTGCTTTTTGAAAGAAGATACGGCTTTGCCAATGATGTATATGCATGATGCAATACGGGCAACACTAGAGCTTATGGATGCTCCATCGGAGTCTTTATCTGTACGTACGGCTTATAACCTGAGTGCTTTGAGCTTTACTCCGAAAGAAATTTATGATGAAATAGCTAAAGAGGTGCCGGGATTTGAGATCTCATATGCTCCTGATTTCAGACAACAGATTGCAGACAGCTGGCCTCAAAGCATTGACGACAGTGTAGCGAGTAAAGACTGGGGCTGGAAACCTGCATACGATTTGCAAAAAATGGTGAAAGATATGCTTAGTAATATTGAGGTATATCCATAAGAAAATACAATTAGAAGTAATTGGTAAATTTAGGTTCAAAAGCAGGCAGTATCCGGATGGAGCGCCTGCTTTTTTTTTTAATACTAAATTGTTAATTTGTTTATAACATTTACTAAAAAATTGAGATAAGATTTGTTAAATTAGATCATACAATAATTCAAGTCTATTTTGACAAAAAAGTCCTGTGAGTGGGTGATCCGCGAAGGGCAGGCACAGCATAAGTAAAAGGTACAAAAGCCAGCTTCTTAAAGCCGGCTTTTGTGTTTATAAAACTTTGGCGGGCAAATTGCAATAGTGTATAATAAAAAACTGTTATTTGCTGGCTGCTCACAATGCAAGAATCAATAGAAGAAAAGATTTGTCTTTTTCAAATGTTACTCGACAACGTACCTGTTGTCATCTTCAGAATAAATAAAGACGGCATATTTACCCGCTCTGTAGGACTGGGGTTAAAGCCGTTTGGGGTAAAGGATAATGAGTCTGTAGGGAAAAGTATTTTTGAATTATACCCGGCTGCAGGTACCAGTTTGCGTCGCGCATTGGCAGGCGAATCGCTTAAATTTATCACTGACATGGAGATTAAGGGCAGAGTACTACTGCTTGACGTTACACTTCGTCCGGATCCATTTGATTTGGGAGGTGTTATTGGTTTCCTTTTAGATATTACTCAGGAAAATGGTGTAGAGAAGGAGTTAAGAAAAGCTAAGATAAAATTAGGGCAAACGATTGAGTTGCTAAATACCGGAGAAGAAATAAGTAAGACAGGTGGTTGGGAGTACGACATAGAAGCAGATCTGGTTTACAGAACAAAAAATATGAAGCTGTTGCTGGGGATTAATGAGGAAACAACTTCCCTAAATGATGCTGCAATTTTATATGAAGATAATGGTGCTGAGTTAATTAGGGAGGGGATGAAAAATGCCATTGAGAATCAGTTGCCTTATAACATTGAACTTACACCCAAAGGTACACAGAAGTGTTTTAGGAGCATCGGTATTCCAATAGTTGAGAATGGTAAAACTATAAGAGTTGTTGGAGCCGTAACAGATATCACGGAAATAAAACAGGCAGAACGAGAGCTTCTAATGGCAAAACAAGTAGCCGAAAATGCCGCGTTGGCCAAACAACAGTTTCTCTCTAATATGAGCCATGAGATAAGAACGCCAATGAATGCGGTAATAGGGATGACCAATTTGCTATTGCAGGAAAACCCTAAGCCCGATCAGATAGATAGTTTAAAGATTTTAAAGTTCTCTAGTGAGAATCTTTTGGACCTGATAAATGATGTGCTGGATTATAGTAAAATAGAATCCGGAAAAATTTTATTTGAGCAGATTGATTTTAACTTAATAGAGCTGGTAAATAATGTTAAAGAAGCTCATTGTTTGGCGGCAAAAGAAAAGGGGCTCAAGTTTAAAATAAAGGTAGATTCAGATTTACCGACAATGATCATTGGCGATCCGACAAGGCTAACCCAGATATTGAATAACCTGGTAAGCAATGCCATTAAGTTTACTAATTCGGGTTCGGTTATTATTGATTTATCGTTGAACCGGGCAGTGGGTAATCTGGTTGATATTGATTTTGCTGTAACAGATACTGGAATTGGTATTGAGGCAGATAAGAAGGATTATATTTTTGAGAGTTTTACCCAGGCAAGTACTGACACTACCAGAGTTTTTGGTGGAACAGGCTTAGGCCTTGCAATAACAAAAAAGATAGTAGAGCTACTTGGAGGAAGTATTTCCGTTAAGAGCACAGTTGGTATGGGGGCTAGTTTTTTATTTAATCTGCAGTTTAAGAAAAGCAAAAAGAAGGTGGGCGATACTTCTATTCCTAATATCGTTTCTGATTTTTCAAGTCTTGCTGGTTATAGAATACTTTTGGTTGAGGATAATGAGATAAACGTAATTGTTGCCCGCAAGTTTATGCAAAAATGGGGGCTTCATATAGATTGCGCAGGAAATGGCACTGAAGCAGTTGAGAAGGTAATTGACAACCATTATGACCTTGTATTGATGGATTTGGAAATGCCAAAAATGGATGGATATGAGGCTACCAAAGTAATAAGGTCTATTGGTGATGATAAATTCAAACAGCTTCCAATAATTGCTTTAACCGCATCTCTACTAACAGAAATTAATAAGCAGATTTTGGAAGCTGGTATTGATGATTATGTGGCGAAGCCTTTTAGCCCTACTGAATTACACTCTAAAATTAGACAATACCTTCATTGATTAAGCATTTTGCTGTTCTTTTATGAGGTAAACGGATGGAATGGGTAATTCATCCATTTCAGTTTTCTCGTCTTGCATTTTAAATCCGTTGTTCTCAAAGTAGTTTAACAGCGGGTTATTTTCATATTCATTAAGCCAGATCGCCTGGTAGGATTTACTGATGCTGATACATTTTTCGAACATAGATTCGACGCATCCAGAGGTTGCATATTTTAAGAGCACACCAAAATCAGCTATTCTAATTGCTTTCTTGTTGTCAATAGAAACTGGCCGCTTGCCATTTGTTGTAAGGCGTGTATAACCTGCAGCTTCGTCATTGATGTATGCAACCAGCCATTGATTAGACATGCTATTCATCTCATCAATCAGCGTTTCTGCGTTAAAATTAAGAGCAATGTATTCTTCTAAAGTTGAATGCGTTAAAGTTGCTGAGAATTTTTCGCGGGCTATTTCTTTGGTAAGATTTATTAAAGTATCTATTCCTTGTTCATTTGCTATTGTAAATTTAGTAATGATCTTATTGTCCATCTTTTTTTATTTAATAAGCGCTAAAGGTAGCGGGAATGATAAAAAACGAAGGGTACACATTATGAAAGAATTGCCAGTACAGATGTTATTTCATCATTTGGCCTAACTGTTTTAGGACTTCAATTCTTTTAGGAGAGAGTTGGTCGGCAAATACGATCCGGAAAAACCTGCTATATGTGTCGGAAAATGAAAAGGTATGCCCAGGTGTAAATCTTACTCCAATACGTTCACATTCATTGTAAAATGTTTTAATATCAATTCTCTCGGATAGCTTAGCCCATATGTTATATCCTCCGGCCGGGGTGAAAACAATAGTGCCTTCTGGATAGCTAGTCGATAATAGGTTCAAAATATGGTAGGCATTTTTAGCCAATTGTGTTCTGAACTTGCGTATATGTCGGTCGTAACTTCCCATTTGTATAAGCTTATTTACTGTTTCCTGATATATTGGAGAAACGGTACTGCCTAAAGAGAATTTGATTTGCTCTGCTTGCCGGAAGAATTTACCTGTAGAGAGCCAGCCTAATCGAATGCCTGGTGATAGTGTTTTTGAGTAAGACGAGTAAGTTATAACCAGCCCACTTTCGTCAAAGCTTTTAATTGTGCAGGGTCTGTATCCGCTAAAGTTTAAATCTCCATAGACATCATTTTCTATGATAGCAATATTGTAATGTTGCGCAATTTGAAGTAGTTCCTTTTTTTGTATATCTGCTAATAAAATGCCTGTTGGATTTTGAAAGTTCGGGGTGACCAGAATAGCTTTAATAGGACTGCCGGTGCAGGCTTTTTTAAGATAATCTATGTCGAATCCTGTATGGCTGTCTATGGGAATTTCTATTACTCTTAATTTCAAAACCCTAATCACTTCTAATACAGAGAATACACATGGGCTTTCTATAGCTATAATATCGCCTGTAGTGCAAACAGACGCAAGTGCTATGTATAATGCTTGTAAGGCTCCATCGGTTATGATCAATTCAGCCGGATTAATTGCCGTTTGATAGGTAGCTGCTCTAATAGAAATATGTTCTCTTAGTGATAGAGATCCGTTTGAGGGGTAGTACTTTAACAAGCCAACACCTTGCTCTCTGATGACTTGTTGCATAGTACGCAAAAGCAATTTTTGAGGTATGATGAGGCTTCCTGGTGCAGCCACGTTAAATTCGGAAAGTTTGGAACCCGGATTTATGGAAGTAATGAGATTTAGATTGTTTTCGAATACAGCATCTCTTACTAAAGGTGTATTTTTAGTTTGTTTGGATTGTTGAGGCTGGGTTAATTTATTGCTTACATAGTATCCGGATTTAGGAATACTTTGTACAAGACCTTTAATAATTAAATGCTCGTAACCATTCTGAATGGTACTTGTACTGGTTTTGTACTGTTCTTTAAGCTCGCGTATCGAAGGAAGCTTATGCCCGGGTTTAAAAGTTCCTTCAATGATATTACGTTCAATTGTTGAAGTAAACTCCTCAAATTTATATGATCTCATAGGAACTCAAACCTACTCAATTTTTGTAATTTGCAATATAAATTGGTTAAGCAAATGAAAAGTATCATATTAAAGGATTTTGGTAGCGTAGATAATTTAGTTTATACCGACTTGCCAATACCATCAATAAATGATGGAGAAGTGCTTATACAGGTAAAGGCCATTAGTATAAATCCGGTAGATGTTAAAACACGTGTGGGCAAAGGACGCGCAGCAAAGCTAAAAGATGAGAATCCTATTGTTCTTGGCTGGGATGTTTCGGGAGTTGTTAGTTCATCTAAATCTGACTTGTTTAAAGAAGGTGACGAGGTATTTGGAATGATAAATTTCCCGGGACATGGGAAGGCTTATGCTGAGTATGCAGCAGCTCCTTCAAGTCATCTTGCTTTAAAACCCGCTAATGTGACTCACGAAGAAGCTGCGGCTGCTACTTTAGCTGCCTTAACTGCATGGCAAGCGCTTATTGATCATGCAAAAATAAAGAAAGGTGACCGGGTTTTAATTCATGCAGCTGCGGGCGGGGTAGGACACTATGCTGTGCAGATTGCAAAACATATTGGTGCTTATGTAATTGGTACTTCATCTGCGGGTAAAAGGGATTTTGTTTTAGGTTTAGGGGCAGATGAACATATTGATTATACAAGCCAGGCCTTTGAAGATGCTACTGGTAATATTGATTTTGTACTTGATGCAATTGGGGGCGAGAACATTGACAACTCTTTAAAAGTAATGAAAAAGGGAGGAACAATCATTAGTATTCCATCTGGTCAAAATGATGCTGTAGCTGAAAAAGCTAACGCAGAAGGTATTATTGGTTATCCGATTATGGTACAGTCTGATGGAGAGGAGATGAAAAAAATTGCCGCTTTACTGGAAAGTGGTGCAGTCAAATCTCATGTGTCGCAGGTATTTGATTTTGACCAGATGAAGGCAGCGCACCTCTCACTTGAAACTGGAAAAACTCAGGGAAAGATTGTTATAAAGGTTTAATACTCTAGTCTTTTTGTAGAGTTTTTCTCACATACAACTGTTTTTTACTTTCGTATGAAATATTTTTACACTCTTCAGGAGCGATTCCGCTACCTTTGTGTAGACTAAGAGTACAAAAAATATGATAAAATATGCATTTTTGGCTGTTTTAATGGCCTTTTCTCTATTCTGCAATGCGCAGATTAATTTGCAGCAAGGAAAATGGAAAGCAGCATTGCATCGGGCAGATGGAAACGAAATACCGTTTGAACTTGGAATTCAAAAGCAAGGTAACACTACAATTTGCTACGTGGTAAATGATACTGAGCAACTTAAAACAGAAATAACACAGATTTCTAAAGATTCGCTTTTAATAAAAATGCCGGTATTCGAGTCTTCGTTTAGGGTTAAGATCATCAATAAAGACAGTTTAAATGGGGTATGGATAAAGGGAGGATCTGTTAAAGATCTGGTTATGCCGTTCTCTGCCAGCTCAAAAGCCAGCCGTTTTCCAAAGGGAAGCGCCGGTAATGTATCTGTTAAAGGGAAATGGAAGATTGAGTTTACCAGGGCTGATCAGTCTGAGCGATTGGCAATTGGCGAGTTTACGCAAAATGGTCAGAAAGTAGGCGGTTCAGTGCTAACTCCTTCTGGCGACTATCGTTATCTTGATGGTAAGATCATCGGTGATTCTTTAATGATCTCAACTTTTGATGGTATACATGCACTTGTTTTCTCTGCTAAAATTAAGGGAGATAGGATTAAAGGTACTTTATATAGTGGTGCTACATCATTCGAAAAATGGACTGCTGTAAAAGACTCGAATGTTAAATTGGAAGCTCCGGTTACTGCGCTTAAAGAAGGAGAAAGTGGTCGCCTGGATTTTAGTTTTAAAGACCTTGAAGGTAATGTGGTATCTATAAATGATAAAAGATTTAAAGATAAAGTTGTTGTTTTGCAACTGATGGGTTCTTGGTGTCCTAACTGTATGGACGAAATGGCTTTTTTAAGCGACTATTATCGCAAGAATAAAAACCGTGGTGTTGAGGTGATTGCATTAGCCTATGAATTAAGTACTGATGAGGCAAGATCAAGAAAAAGCCTGCAAAAGTTTCAGCAACAGTTTAAGGTTGAATACCCAATGCTAATTACTGGTGTTACTGCCGGAGATCCGGAAAAAACAGAAAAGACTTTACCGCAGTTAACCGCAATTAAGGTGTTTCCTACAAGTATCATATTAGATAAAAAAGGATTGGTAAATCATATCAATACTTCATTTTATGGCCCTGGAACCGGCGAGTATTTTGTGCAGTATAAAAAAGAATTTGAAGAGGTTATGAATTCTTTGCTGAATAAATAGAGTATATTATTTTTTGACAAAATCACTTAACGTTTTGACAAAAAATTATACTATTGATAATGAAAATCAAGCTTTCTTTGAAGTTGATCATTATGCAATTTAATCAGATTATGGAGAAGAGGTATTATTTTAACAGGCTAAACTGGATCCTATTGATGGGGCTGGAATTGGTTATCTGTGTAGGCTTATCAAATAGTACTTCTGCTCAGATCTTTACCAATAAAAACTATGTTACAATTAATCCGGGAGATACTGAAAAGGACATCGTAAAAAAAGCTGCTAATGTAGTTCCTGCCGCCCGGCAATTAAGGTGGCAGCAATTAGAGTTAACTGCCTTTATACACTTCGGGATAAATACCTTTACTAATAAAGAATGGGGTGATGGATCTGAAGACCCTAAAATATTTAATCCGAAAGATCTGGACGCACGACAGTGGGTAAAGGTTTGTAAGGAAGCTGGCTTTAAGCAAATTATTTTAACAGCAAAACACCATGATGGTTTTTGTTTGTGGCCAAGTAAATACACAGAACATTCCGTAAAAAATAGTCCCTGGAAAGAAGGCAAAGGAGATATTGTAAAGGAAACCGCTGATGCATGTAAGGAATTCGGTATCGGATTTGGAATTTATCTTTCTCCATGGGATCGCAATTCGAAATATTTTGGTAGCATGGAATACAATAACTATTTCATTAACCAGCTTACTGAATTGTTAACTCAATACGGTCAGATAGATGAGGTTTGGTTTGATGGGGCGAATGGGGAAGGACCTTCCGGTAAAAAACAGGTTTATGAATATAACAGATGGTATGAGCTGATTCGTAAACTGCAACCTAAGGCAACTATTGCTGTTTCAGGGCCTGATGTAAGATGGGTAGGAACAGAAAGTGGCTATGGTAGAGAGACTGAATGGAGCGTTGTGCCCGGTGATGAACTTAAGACTGAAAAAATAGCTGAAAACTCACAACAAAAAGTTGAATTTGCACCAAAAGATATGATGGCAAATGACTTAGGCAGCAGGTCAAAAATTGCAAAAGCAAAAAGTCTGGTGTGGTATCCGGCAGAGATCGATGTTTCTATCCGCCCGGGATGGTTTTATCATACTGCCGAAGACAAGGATGTTAAATCTCCGGAGAAGTTAATGGATATCTATTATAGTTCGGTTGGAAGAAATGGCGTATTGCTGTTGAACATACCTCCAGATACAAGGGGCCTGATTAGTGATAGCGACATTAAGTCATTGCAAGGTTTTAAGAAACAAAAGGAAAATACATTTGCTGTAAACTTGTTAGCAGATGCAATAGTTAAAGGTAGCAGTGCAAAAAAATCAAATGTATTGTTTGATGGTAAAGATAATACAGCCTGGGTAACTAAGCCGGTTGACAGTACGGTTGTAATTGATCTTAAATTGTCAAAATCAAAGGAGTTTGATTTGTTGCTATTGCAGGAGAATTTGAGTGTAGGGCAACGGGTAGAAAGTTTTATTTTGGAATATAAAGATGGAAGTGAGTGGAAAGAAGCTACAAAAGGCACCACAATTGGCTATAAACGCCTATTGCGTTTTACACCTGTTACTGCTTCTGAAGTAAGATTAAGAATTATTTCAT
>NZ_CAMLHF010000133.1 GCF_946479715.1 uncultured Pedobacter sp.
ATTTTGATATTGACTTTAGCTGGTTGCAATCAATCAGGTATACTTTACAGAATTTTTTATTGGTTGGCAGCTCTGATTTGGTGCCGCAAGATGCGTTTGCCAGAGGCTTCCTTTTTTCAATTAACATTAGCGGATTCTTATCTATAGCCTTCTTAATTTATACACTGATCAGGCCATATATTTTGAAAATGGACACTTCAGAAGAGGAATTTGAAGGGGCTAAAGCCGATCTGGAAAGATATGGTAATTCGGCAATTGATTATTTTAAAACTTATAGAGATAAGCTGATTTACACCACAGATGAATTTGAAGGATTTATTGCTTATCGAATAGCTGGTAATTTCGCTGTGGTATTGGAGCTTCCGGTTACGTCGCCAGAGAACAGACAGGGTTTTATCAAATCGTTTGACCGATATTGTATAGAAAGCGGGATGAAAAGCCTTTATTACAGGGTCTCGGAAGAAAGCCTGAATGATTTTGTTTCGTTGGGTAAAAAGCGGCTTTTTCTGGGGCAAGAGGGCGTGGTTGATCTGACTACTTTTTCTTTAGAAGGGGGAAGCCGAAAATCTATCAGGAATGCACTAAAAAAAGTTTCAGATCAGGGGTTCCATACAAAGATCTATAATGGTCCAATAAAAGATGGTTTGCTTCAAAAACTCAAATCTGTATCTGACGAGTGGCTTAAAGAAACAGAACGCGAAGAAATAGTGTTTTCGCAAGGTATATTTATATGGGATGAATTGAAAAATCAAACTATCATCACGGTAGAAAACACAGAGGAAAAGATTGTTGCCTTTTTAAATGTAATACCTGATTATGTAAAGGGGGAAGGAACTTACGATTTAATCAGAAAAACGGCCGATGCTCCTAACGGTGTTATTGATTTTATTATGGTAGCCTTATTCAATCACCTTAAGGAACAAAATTATACAGCTGTTAATCTAGGTTTCGCCCCTTTGTCGGGCCTTACAACACCCCATAATTTTACCGAGCGATCTATGAGATTTGCTTATGAAAAGATCCGGTCATTTTCTCATTATAAGGGACTGCGCGCATCAAAAGAGAAGTTCTCGCCGATATGGCACAATAAGTATTTGATATATGATCAGGATTATGACCTTTTGCAGGTTCCAAATGTATTAACTAAAGTAATTAAACCTTAATAATCATGAAAAGATGCGTTGCCTTATGTTTTATGCTAATCTGCTTGTGGATAACAAAGAGTGTAGCCGGCGAAATTGACTCTGTAACGTATAAGAAGTTTGGTTTAATAACGGTATATCATCCCACCGGAACACCAACCTCTGTGGCATTATTCGTTTCAGGAGATGGCGGCTGGAAGAATGGAGTTATTAATATGGCAAAGAATATTGCCAATCAGGGAGCATTAGTGTTAGGTATAGATGGCAAACGTTATGGTAATTATTTATCAAAAGTATCTGCTCAATGCTTATATCCGGCAGCAGATTTCGAAGAACTGAGTCTTTTTATCCAAAAGAAATACAAATTAACCAACTATCATAAGCCAGTGCTTCTCGGTTACTCATACGGGGCTGTATTGGTATATGGAATATTGGCGCAAGCTCCTGCAAATACATTTAAGGGTGCAATAGCTTTAGGCTTTTGCCCGGATATTAATATTAAAAAACCTATGTGTAAGGGTGCGGGGCTTACACAGCACGTATTAAAGCCCGGTGTTTCTTATTATCTGGAAGCCACTAAAAGTTTAACTGCTCCATTTATTGTACTAAACGGAGTAAAGGATCAGACTTGTCCGTTTGATGCCACGGCGGCTTTTCTGAAAGATATGCCAATGACTGAGCTTGTTACACTTACAAAAGTAGGGCACGGATTTTCTATTGCTAATAACTGGCTTCCTGATTTTAATGTGGCATATAAAAAAGTATTGGCTGCCCCAGCCTTTAATGAGCAAAAATCTGTTTATGATTTCTTTAAAACTACACAACCAAAAACATATTCTGGTGAAATGCCATTAACACTGGTTCCTTCTGGTAAAAAGAATAATCTGCCGTTGGTTTTTATGATTTCTGGTGATGGCGGCTGGACCAGTTTTGATCAATCGCTAGCCGAATCAATGGCATCAAAAGGACTATCGGTAATTGGGCTTGATGCACAAAAATACTTTTGGAATGCTAAAACTCCGGAGGGTGTAACTGGAGATTTAAGCAAGGCTATTGCCTACTACAAACAGGAGCTTGGAAAGGAAAGCTTTGTGCTTGCAGGGTACTCTTTTGGTGCTTCGGTTGTTCCGTTTCTTGCCAGCAGATTATCGGCTAATTTGAAAAGTGATTTAAAAGCAGTTTTTTCACTTTCTCCTGATGTGACCGCCGATTTTGAAATTCATATAGCAGACATGCTTAGTATTGGAAGCTCGAATGATAAATATGATGTAATTGCTGAAATGAAAAAGATCAAGTCATTAAAACCTCTGTGTGTTTTTGGAACAGAAGAAGATGCGGATGTTAAGGATAAATTTGTGAGAAATGGCATCAAAGTAACCTCCATTCCCGGCACTCATCATTTTAATGATGATTATGCGGCCATTTCTTCTGTTCTCTTAAAGGAGTTAGCGGAGTAAGTTTTTTTCTTATTCACTGGCTGATTTGTTAACTTTAAAAAACACTAACTTATGATTATGAAATATTTTTCGCTGCTGTTGCTTTTTACTGCAATATCTTTCTCTGGCTTTACACAAAACAAGGATGCCATCCTTGGAAAATGGATCAATTCAACCGGCGAGGCTCACGTAGAAATTGCCAAAAAAGGAGATAAGTACTTTGGTAAAATAGTTTGGCTCAAAGAAACAAAAGATGACAAAGGAATTGTTAAAACGGATTTGAAAAATCCTGAAGCAAGCTTGAAATCAAGACCGATACTAGGATTGGAAATACTTAAGGATTTTGTTTTTGCAGGCAGTAAATGGACTGATGGGACTATATACGACCCTAAGTCGGGTAAGACCTATAGTTGCAATATGACACTTAAAGATAACGGTCAGCTAAACATGAGGGGGTATGTAGGTATCTCTCTGATTGGCAGATCAGAAGTTTGGAAAAGAGTTAAATAATGAAAAAACTAATCTGGTGCCTGCTTTTTTTGCCCTTATTAGGGTATGGGCAAACCTATGAATTAACGCCCTTAACAGGTGGTACAAACACAAGCTTAAGGGGCATGTCTATTGTTTCTGATCATGTTGCCTGGGTAAGCGGTAGCAATGGCAGTATTGGGAAAACTATTGATGGGGGTGCAACCTGGCAGTGGATAATGCCCGCTGGGTATGAAACGCTCGATTTCAGAGATATTGAAGCCTTTGATGCGGATAGGGCCGTAGTTGTAAATGCGGGTGCCCCAGCGTTTATTTTACGCACAAAAGATGGTGGTAAAACATGGACTGAGCATTACAAGAATGTTGATTCTGCAATTTTCCTGGATGGCATGGACTTTTGGGACGGCCAAACAGGAATGACATTTGGCGATCCGATCAAGAATAAGATGCAGCTGCTTAGAACAAGGGATGGTGGCGTATCATGGATTGATGTTTCAGATAATTTGAAAACAAATATGGCCCAGGGTGAAGCTAGCTTTGCTGCCAGTGGATCTACTATTAAAACGATGGGTAAGGGTAAAGTGTGGATTGCTACAGGTGGTGCGGTATCTAATATTTACTTTTCGAACAATTATGGTTACACCTGGAAGGTTTTTAAATGTCCTATTTTACAGGGAGAAAGTAGTACCGGGCCATTCTCTATCGCTTTTTTTGATAAGAACAAAGGGGTTGTTGTAGGTGGAAATTATTTAAAAGATAAAGAGAATACCAACAATGTGTTGCTGACCAACGATGGGGGACAGAGCTGGAAGAAACCTCTAAAACCTGTAAGCGGTTTCCGTTCAGGGGTTACTTATGTAAATTCAAAGGTATTACTGGCAACTGGCACATCTGGCACTGACGTATCTAAAGATGGGGGATTGAATTGGCATAATATTTCCTCATCAAGCTTCAATGTAGTTCAAAAAGCAAAAAAGGGTAAGCTTATTCTTTTAGCAGGAAATAAGGGGGAGATTTATAAACTTACTATTGGAGCAAAATAATTCAAAATTAGATGATGATAAATAAAGTCCATCACATTGCAATAATATGTAGTGACTATGAGGTTTCTAAAGCATTTTACACTGATGTTTTAGGACTTACAATAATTAGAGAAGTATACAGAGCAGAAAGGTTGTCGTATAAGCTAGATCTGGAATTGAATGGGACTTATATCATAGAACTTTTCTCTTTCCCCGATCCGGTTAAACGTCCGTCAAGGCCAGAAGCCGCAGGATTAAGACATCTTGCTTTTGAAGTTGATGATTTGGATAAGGTAGTAGGGGTGCTTAATAGTAAAGGGGTAGAAGCTGAACCGATTCGCATTGACGAGTTTACCGGTAAGCGTTTTACTTTTATTTCTGATCCCGATCAGCTGCCGATTGAATTTTATGAAAAATAATATTTTTTTTGCCTCCTATACAATAAATCGAATATTTAGTCGTCTATGTATATGAGAGCGTTAATTTAGATAGCGGGGATACGGCGGATTGCTGTATCCCCGTTTCTTTTTGCACTAATTTTTTCTTTTGATCTGGAATGCATTTTTGCTATTAAATAGCAAAGCCAGGTCATCCAACCTGGCTGCTTTTTAAACAAAACTTAGATCTAACCAAACATCTAATGATTCAGACAATATAGAAATTGAACTGGACGTCAAGGGCGGATTCGAACCGCCGTCAAAGGTTTTGCAGACCCTCACCTAACCACTCGGCCACATGACTATGGGACAAATATAAATAAAGTCTAGTAAAATTGTAGACTTTATTTATATTTTTTTTTGAAACTTTATTTTTTTATCATTTTGCCTACCCAAAACGGAATAAACCATACCATATTGGAAGACTCTTTTTGTCGGGTAAAAGGCAAGAGATAATTCATAAATGACTTTATTTAACTGTAAAGGGCATTTTTGCTTCTAAACTTCACATAGGCATCTCATTTGATAAAGCCGTTCATTAATCTTTTAAAAAAATGGAAAATCAAATGATATTTGTTCGTATCGCTACCGTCGCTGATATAAAACATGTTGATGAAATAGTGAAAGAAACTGAATCTTCGGCAATTGCCCGAGGATCCGGGATCGCAAAGCGCAGTCCCGAATCTATTGCCCAAAAGATAAAAGAAGGAAAAGCAGTTATTGCAGTAACCGGGGGTGGTGAATGGGTTGGGTTCTCTTATTTTGAAGTTTGGGAAAACAATTCTTTTGTTTCTAACTCTGGTTTAATTGTGGCTCCCAAATTTAGAAATGCAGGAGTTGCAAAGGCCATCAAAGATCGGATATTTAAAATTTCGAGAAGAATATATCCGGAGGCCAAGATATTTAGCATTACATCGGGAGCGGCTATTATGAAAATGAATTTTCAATTGGGTTTTGAGCCGGTAACATTTGATCAAATTACACATGATGAACATTTTTGGGAAGGTTGTAAAAGCTGCATTAACTACAATATTCTTGAGGGTAAAAAAAGATGTAATTGCTTATGTACAGCTATGCTATTTGACCCTCATAAAGAAAGTTTTAATAGTTATGCTTTAACACAAGCCACTGAAAAGTCTGAGATAACTCTTGATTGTATTGCTTGTCCGAAATTAAGCCTGGCCGCTGGCGCAGAGGGAACTAATGCTATTTGCAGTGCTTTGACAGATATTTTATGGTTTTCTGAATATACCTTTCCTATTGAATCCAATTTGCCAGATCCTGTAAAAATGACTGTTACTAATGTAAATATGGATGGTGGACAGAATTGTAATTCAAAAGAATGCCGATTCACGGTAAATATTGTTTATGATCATAATTATACTGAAAAGGAGATTTTAAATACAATTAAAAACCATACAAGATGTAGATTTACCGTAAGACAGGATGTTTTTAACGTTGCTATTATAGATGATACCGTCTACGAACAGCAACTTGTCTTGAATAATTGCTAATATTGTTGAAATTATCAGCGATGCAAAACACCGTTTTAATAATAGACGACGAGAAAAAGATCTGTAGCCTGCTAGCGCGCATCATTGAACTGGAAGGCTTTAAGGTTTTTCAGGCAAATACAGGCAAAGAGGGGCTGAAAATTCTGGCTGCTCAAGATGTATATGTAGTAATTAGTGATGTAAAACTTCCTGATATTAATGGAGTTGAACTGGTAAAAGAGATCAAGAAAATAAAACCTTATACCGAGGTGATCAATCTGACTGCTTTTGGAACAATACAAGATGGTGTAATGGCGATGCGCAATGGTGCTTTTGATTACATCACGAAAGGGGATGATAATGATAAAATCATCCCCCTTGTTTATAAAGCATTAGATAAAGCTAAACTCCAGTTTAGGATTAGTGAACTGGAAAATAAAGTAGCCAGAAAGTATGATTTTACTGGCATATTAGGGCAGTCTAAGGCTATTAAGGAAGCAATAGCACTATCGGAAAAGGTTGCCGGTACAGATACAACTGTTCTTTTGCTTGGAGAAACAGGCACAGGAAAAGAAGTGTTTGCACAAGCAATACATTATGAAAGTTTAAGGAAAATGAAGCCATTCGTTGCCGTAAACTGTAGCGGATTTAATCATGAACTTTTAGAAAGTGAATTGTTTGGTCATAAAGAAGGTGCGTTTACTGGAGCTGTAAGAGATAAAAAAGGTTTGCTGGAAGAAGCTAATGAAGGGACTTTGTTTCTGGATGAAATTGGTGAGATGAACCTGGATTTGCAAGCAAAATTACTTCGTGTATTGGAAAATCAGACCTTTATAAAGGTAGGAGATACCCAAACCAGTAAAGTGAATGTCCGTATTATTGCTGCAACCAATAGAGATTTAAAAGCAGAAGCAGAAAGTGGGAAGTTCAGATTAGATCTTTATTATCGACTTTCGGTATTTTCCATAGAACTTCCGCCTTTATCTCAACGGAAATCAGATATTTTACTAATCGCCAAACATTACTTAAAAGAGTTTGCGAATAAAGTAAACAAGCAGGAACTTGTAATGGGGGATGATTTTGCTGAACTACTCCTTAAGCATAATTGGAAAGGGAATATCAGGGAGCTAAAAAACGTAATTGAGCGTGTGGTTATTCTTGCCGATGGGAACTCAGTTACTGCGAATCTGTTGCCTTATGAGTTTCACGCTTTGGAACAACAGTCAGGGGAGACAGATCCCATGAAAATGGAACTTGTTGAAAAACAGCATATTATTAAAGTATTAACTTATACCAAAGGAAACAAGACAGAGACTGCCCGTTTATTGGGTATAGGACTTACTACTTTATATCGAAAAATTGAAGAATATAAAATTTAGAACGCTCCCCATAACCTAAGCCGCTTCTTCAAAATGAAATTAATCATACCATTTTGATATGGTAAATTCTATTCATATAAGGCCCAAAAAATATTTTATTACTTATTTAAGCGAATTGGAAGCGTTTTATTGATGATTTATGACTAGGGCATTCCTTTTGAATTGCCGTATTCAACATTTAATCATAAATAACATCAATATGAACAAATTATATGACCAGGCTGTTGAACTACTGGAAAAACTAATTAAAATCCCTTCATTTAGTACAGAGGAAAAGCTAACTGCAGATTGTATTGAATCCTTCTTAAATGACCATGAAGTATTTACTATTCGTAAATACAATAACATCTGGTGTTACAATAAATACTTTGATCCTTCAAAACCCATTATTTTATTGAATTCCCATCATGATACAGTGCAACCGAATGATCAATACACTAACGATCCTTTTGTACCATTGATTAAAGATGGAAGACTATATGGCTTGGGCAGTAATGATGCAGGCGGGCCTTTGGTTTCACTCATTTCCGCTTTCCTTTTTTTCTATGAAAGGAAAGACCTTCCTTTCAATTTATGTTTGGCCGCAACTGCAGAAGAAGAGAATTCAGGCAGAAAAGGGATTAAATCAATTCTGGATGATTTAATGCCTATTTCATTTGCAATTGTGGGAGAGCCTACGAATATGCAGATGGCAATTGCTGAAAAAGGCTCTATGGTATTGGACTGCGTTTCAACTGGTAGGCCCGGGCACGCCGCAAGAGAAGAAGGAGATAATGCCATTTATAAAGCATTGAAGGACATTCATTGGTTTTCAAGCTATGTTTTTCCTATTGAATCTAATCTGCCAAATCCAGTAAAAATGACTGTTACCCAGATCAATGCGGGGATACAGCATAACATTGTTCCGGGCGAATGCAGCTTTACTGTTGATATCAGATTTGACCATAGCTATACAGAAAAGGAAATACTAAATACAATTAAAAATCATACCTTTTGTGATACCACGCTTCGTCCTAACGTACTCACACCATCAGCAATTGATCTTCTGCACCCCCTTGTAAGAACTGGTATTGCCATAGGCAGGAAAACATATATCTCTCCAACCAGTTCTGATCAGGGCTGGCTTGAAATGCCATCTGTTAAAATAGGCCCCGGAGATTCTGCCCGCTCTCATTCTGCTGATGAATACATTTATCTTGCAGAAATAAGTGATGGGATTACAATTTATATCAATCTCTTAGAATCTATATTCCCATATCTTGTTAATGATTCTAGTCTGGATAAGCAATTATACACCTCCGCATGATGAAAAGTTCATTCTAATTATAAGAGATAGAAGGATGGACTTTTTCATTTTGATAAAAACCCTTTCATTATGGAAGGGTTTTTAGGTTTAATAATAAGGTGTTAAAATATTTTTATGTTTTATTTAACTGTAGATCAGTTGTTTACTTGTTTTTATTTAAGTGTGGTATATGAATTGGCTTATGCTTCTCACAAAATAAAAATATCATGCTTACAATCCTGCTTTTTTTAGCCCTGCTGATCCTCTGCTGGGTAGTTTACAAATCAATCGACTGGTTCGAAAAAATCTAAAATTATGACTGCATTATTTATTATCGCAATCGCCGTATTTATCTATATGATTTACGTGTTGATTAAACCTGAAAAATTTTAATTGTACATTATGAACACAGAATTACTTGGAATTGTTGCGACCTACCTGCTTACACTGGTCATCGCTATTCCGCTAGGCAAGTACCTGGCAAAGGTATTTGCCGGAGAAAAAGTTTGGACAGACTTTTTAAAACCTATTGAATCCGCAATCTATAAGCTTTCTGGTATTAACCCCAAAGAAGAGATGAATTGGAAGCAGCACATGAAAGCGCTGTTAACCATCAATCTTGTATGGCTTGTATATGGCTTCTTTGTTCTGATGTATCAGGACAAGCTTCCATTGAATCCTGACGGAAACCCGGGAATGACACCGGATCTTTCCTTTAATACAATCATCAGTTTCGTAGTAAACTGTAACCTGCAGCACTATTCAGGAGAATCGGGTGTAACTTATCTTACTCAGCATTTTGTACTGATGTTTCTCCAGTTTGTGAGTGCGGCTACAGGCCTTGCTGCTGCTGTAGTTTTCTTTAAAGCTTTCAGAGATAAAACAAGTACTAAACTTGGTAACTTTTGGGAATTCTTTGTAAAATCTATTACGAGGTTATTACTCCCATTGTCATTGGTAATGGCAACTATTCTTGCCTTTAACGGTTCTCCAACAAGTTATGAGGCTAAAGATCAGTTTATTTCTGTTCAAGGAGATACCGTGAATGTTTCAAGAGGCCCTGCAGCTGCTTTTATTGCCATTAAGCACTTAGGTACTAATGGTGGTGGATGGTTTGGTGCAAACTCTACCCACCCTTTAGAAAACCCGAATTACATTACCAATACGGTTGAATTGGTTGCACAGGTAATTATTCCTATTGCAATGGTGATCGCATTTGGTATTTTCATCAGACGTAGAAGACTTGCGTGGATGATCTTTGGGGTCATGACGATTGGTATGCTGCTGCTTTTGATCCCAACAGTTAGCTCTGAACTTGGAGGAAATCCTGCCATTGCAAAAATGGGCATTTCGCAAACCACTGGGGCCATGGAGGGTAAGGAAGTTCGTTTTGGTCCGGCCATAACCGGCTATTGGAGCACAGTGACTACCATTATCTCTACCGGTTCCGTTAACGGGATGCATGACAGTACCATGCCATTAACAGGTGCATGGCAATTACTGGGCATGATGATTAACTCCTTTTATGGAGGTTGTGGTGTAGGTGTGCTGAATTACTTTATCTACCTGATCATTGCTGTATTTATTTCGGGATTGATGGTAGGAAGAACACCGGAGTTCCTTGGACATAAGGTAGAGGCAAGAGAGGTTAAGATTGCCGCATTAATCACGTTGCTAAGTCCCTTTCTAATATTGGCAGGAACTGCAATAGCCAGTTATGTATTTACCAATCATGGTGAAGCTGCATGGGCAGTACAACCTAAGAACTGGTTAAACAATCCAGGCTTTCACGGTTTCTCGGAGATGCTGTACGAAATGACCTCATCCAATGCGAATAACGGTTCTGGTTTTGAAGGTCTTGGTGACAATAATGTTTTCTGGAACGTAGCCAGTGGCTTTGTACTATTCCTTGGCCGTTTCCTACCGATTATAGGCCCTGTTGCCATTGCAGGTTTGCTGGGTTCTAAAAAATATATCCCGGAGTCTGCTGGTACCTTGAAAACAGATACTTTGACTTTCAGTCTGATGACTTTTGCAGTGATCATTGTACTGAATGCACTTTCTTACTTCCCTGCCCTGGCTTTAGGCCCATTGGCAGAATACTTTACCATGCTTAAATAGATTATAATGAAACACTCATCTAATAAATTATTTGAACCTGCATTAGTGCAAACTGCACTGAAACAGTCCTTCATCAAACTTGACCCCAGAGTAATGGTTCGCAATCCGGTCATGTTTACCGTAGAGATCGGTACCATAATCATGGCTTACGTAACTATATACTCCATGAGTAACAAAGGCCAGGGATCACCACTATACAATTTTTTTATCTTTTTAATTTTGCTGCTTACTGTTCTTTTTGCAAATTTTGCTGAAGCCATTGCCGAAGCCAGAGGAAAAGCACAAGCGGATAGTTTAAGGAAAACGCGTGAAGAAACACCAGCTAAGGTGGTTCTGGCAAATGGAAAGATCGAGATCCGTTCTTCAAACCAATTAAAAAAAGGAGATGTATTTTTCTGTGAGTCCGGAGATACCATTCCAACCGATGGAGAGATTATTGAAGGTATTGCTACCATTGATGAATCTGCTATTACCGGTGAGTCGGCTCCGGTAATCCGTGAATCGGGAGGTGATAAATCCTCTGTTACCGGGGGCACAAAGGTGCTTTCAGACCATATCAAAGTTCAGGTAAATACCCAGCCAGGCGAAAGTTTTCTGGATAAAATGATTGCCCTTGTTGAAGGTGCATCAAGACAAAAAACACCGAATGAGATTGCATTGACCATATTGCTTGCCAGTTTTACCCTGGTGTTCATTATTGTTTGTGTTACCTTAAAGCCATTTGCTGATTATGCAAATACCCCAATTACTATTGCTGCATTGATCTCATTGTTTGTTTGTTTGATTCCGACCACTATCGGTGGACTGCTGTCTGCAATTGGTATTGCCGGGATGGATAGGGCATTGCGTGCCAACGTAATTACCAAATCAGGTAAAGCTGTGGAAACAGCAGGTGATATTGACGTGTTATTGCTGGACAAAACAGGTACTATTACTATTGGTAACCGTAAGGCAACTAATTTCTACCCTACTTCGGGGATGGATAAGAAGCAATTCGTTGATGCCTGTATGTTAAGTTCCCTTGCTGATGAAACCCCTGAAGGTAAATCCATCATAGAGCTTGCAGTATTACAAGACCATAAATTACTGACTGCACCTGAAGGGTCTAAGTTCATCAAATTTACTGCTGAAACCAGGTCAAGTGGTTTGGACACTCCGGATGGAAAAAGAATCCGCAAAGGCGCATTTGATTCTATCCGTAACATTGTTTTAAAAGCTGGAAATCCATTTCCAATAGACATTGAAGAGCAGGTGAAAATTATTGCCAATAATGGGGGAACCCCGCTTGTTGTTTCTGAAAATGAAAAAGCACTTGGAGTAATTGAATTACAGGATATCATTAAGCCTGGTATTAGTGAGCGTTTTGAGCGCCTGCGCAAAATGGGTGTAAAAACAGTAATGGTTACCGGAGACAATCCGCTTACCGCAAAATTCATAGCAGAGAAAGCTGGTGTAGATGATTTTATTGCTGAGGCTAAACCTGAAGATAAAATGAATTATATCAAAGAAGAACAAGCTTTAGGTAAACTTGTAGCCATGATGGGTGACGGTACCAATGATGCCCCTGCACTTGCACAAGCAGATGTTGGTGTGGCTATGAATAGTGGTACGCAGGCAGCTAAAGAAGCAGGTAACATGGTGGATCTGGATAATGATCCAACAAAGCTGATAGAGATTGTGGAAATCGGTAAACAATTGCTTATCACCCGCGGAACACTTACTACCTTCTCTATTGCAAATGACGTAGCGAAGTACTTTGCGATTGTACCTGCATTGTTTATTGCTTCGATTCCTGCATTACAGAGTTTAAATATTATGGGGCTGCATAGCCCGGAGAGTGCGATTTTATCAGCTGTAATTTTCAATGCAATCATTATCCCGATCCTGATCCCACTAGCCTTAAAAGGTGTTGAATATAAACCAATCGGTGCCAGCGCACTATTGCGTAGAAATCTACTGATCTATGGGCTTGGCGGCGTGATAGCTCCATTCATAGGTATCAAACTTATTGATATTGTTGTAGGCTTATTTGTTTAAAAAATAGAAATCATGAAAAAATATATCATACAATCCTTACGCTTAACACTAGTACTTATGGTATTACTGTGCGTTATTTATCCATTGATTGTTGCTTTTGCCGGTGGCTTCTCAAAAGGAAATGGTGGAGGCGAAAAGATCACCAAAAATGGTAAAGTTGTTGGTTATGCCGCAATTGGCCAATCGTTTACCAAACCAGAGTATTTCTGGGGAAGACCTTCAGCGGTTGGTTATAATGCTGCAGGCTCTGCCGGCTCCAATAAAGGGCCTTCAAATCCTGATTACCTAAAAGAGGTTTCGAGCAGAATTGACACTTTGCTAAAATACAACCCATCTTTGAAAAAGGCTGATATTCCAGCCGATATGGTCACTGCTTCAGGTAGTGGTTTAGATCCAAACATTTCTGAACAGGGTGCCATTATCCAGATCAAAAGAATTGCGGCTTATCGTAAAATAGATGAAAAGACAGTAGCTGAACTAGTAGTTAAAAATACTCAGGGGCCATTGTTAGGACTATTTGGTCCTTCATCCGTAAATGTACTTAAGCTTAACCTTGCCCTGGATGAGCTAAAAAAATAGAAGTGCTCGGATTGTTTAAGCCTATCGTCATCTGGACGATAGGATAGATCTCTTGATCACGAAGCAAATTGGCATAATCAAGAGACTCCTCGATTCCTCGGGATGACGACCGCATAACAGACAACAACAACAATTAAAAAACAATCAATAAATAAATGAAAAGAATAATATTATTAGCCGGAGCCCTATCAACAGGATTATTTGCCAACGGCCAGGAAACATCAAAAATCAAAGTGAGTGGTTATCTGGAAACTTATTTCGGTTACGATTTTAATAAACCGACAGATAATAACAGACCTGGATTTATCTATTCTCATAACCGCCATAACGAAATGAATTTAAACCTGGGTTTCATTAAAGGGAATTATGATAATGGAGTCATCAGGGCAAACGTAGCTGTAATGGCGGGAAGTTATGCCAATGCAAATTTAGCGGCGGAACCTGGGGTATTAAAGAACATCTATGAAGCAAATGCTGGGGTGAAACTTTCCAAAACGGCAAATTTATGGCTGGATGCGGGAATTTTCTCTTCACATATTGGTTTTGAAAGTGCTGTCTCTAAAGATTGCTGGGTATTAACAAGAAACATTTCATCAGAAAATACACCTTATTATGAATCGGGTGCAAAAATTACCTATGGTACAAGCGACGGAAAGTTTACTGCTGCCGCATTTTATTTGAACGGATGGCAAAGAATTACCCGTCAGAACGGAAATAGCCAGCCAGCCGGTGGTGTACAATTGACATGGAAACCAACGGATAAAATTACGGTCAACTATAGCAATTACCTGGGAACGGAAGGTGCCGACTCTATACGGGTAACACGGTTTTATCATAATGTTTATGGGATATTCCAGGTAACTGATCAGTTTGGATTGACTCTTGGCTTTGATTACGGAACGCAGCAGAAAACAAAAGGAAGCAGCGACAAAAATGAAGTTCTTTCGCCTGTTGCTATTGCTCAATACAAGATCAACAGCAACTGGGCTGTTGCCGCAAGAGGAGAATACTATCAGGATAAGAACGGTGTTTTTATTGCTACTGGAACACCTAATGGCTTTAAAACAACTGGATATTCCCTTAATGTGGATTACGCTCCTGTGAGTAATGCAGTAATCAGACTGGAAGGTAAAATGTATAGCAGTAAAGACAAAATATTTGTACGTAATTTGAATGCTGTGGATAACAATGCTGCGGTTACAGCAAGTATTGCTGTTGCTTTTTAGACTTAGATCAATATAGTTTTGAATTACGGAATTCAGCTAAAAACCAGTTGGATTCCGTAATTGTTAAAATCAAATATTTACTATGAAAAAATGGACATTTCGGGGTTTTGTGAGCAATCCCTTTGGTAAACTGATTCTGTGTTTTGGTATTGGGTTGATTATTGGTGGATTATGGTATTTGATGAGTAATAATTACATCATTATTAAATGGTAATTTTATTGAGCCATGGAAGAAGATAATAAAGCAGACTCAGTAAGGAAGTTTCTTGATCTGGTAAAGAAGTCCAGAAGAGGGAAATTTAAGGTATATATTGGCATGAGTGCGGGCGTGGGTAAAACATATAGAATGCTGCAGGAAGCCCATGCTTTATTAAAGAATGGTATTGATATTCGGATTGGCTATATAGAAACCCATAACAGAGCTGAAACACACGCATTATTAGACGGTATCCCAATTATTTCCAGAAGAAAGCTTTTTTATAAGGGTAAAGAACTGGAGGAGATGGATGTAAATGCAATTATTAACATACACCCAGAGGTTGTTATTGTTGATGAATTAGCGCACACAAATGTTGAAGGTAGTAAAAATGGCAAGCGTTGGCAGGATGTGGCCGATATCCTGGAGGCGGGAATTAGTGTGATCTCTGCGGTAAATATTCAACATCTTGAAAGTATGAATGAGGATATTGAAACCATTACCGGGATCCCGATCACAGAGAGAATACCAGATAAGATTTTAGAAACAGCTGATGAGATTGTTAACATAGACCTAACGGCAGATGAGTTGATAGAACGATTAAAAGCTGGGAAAATTTATGATAAAAGCAAGATCGAACGCGCCCTCGGGAATTTTTTTCAACCAGAGCGTATACTGCAACTTCGTGAACTTGCTTTAAA
>NZ_CAMLHF010000134.1 GCF_946479715.1 uncultured Pedobacter sp.
AAAACAGACCAGCGAATCGGCAATAATGGTCATCATGATCATCGCGGGTTTCTTATTGATAGATCAGGTTCCTTATCTCGACAAACTCATCCCAGGTCCTGTTAACCGGCTTACAGAACGTAAATCTATATGGCAAGACCCATGGAATAACGAAGTTTATGGCGGAGACCAGGTAGCAAACGGCATTTGGGCCATGTCTGGTGGTGGTTTAACCGGTCAGGGTGTAGGAGAAGGTTTTGCCAAAACAATACCAGAGGCACATACCGACATGATATTGCCAGCCATAGGCGAAGAATTCGGGTGGACAGGTATTGTGAGCATATTCGTGTTATTCCTCATTTTCCTCAACAGGTCAATAATTATAGGCCGGCAAACGGGCACTCCATTTCTATTTTATCTCTGCGCAGGTATTGGGATAAGTATGTTTGTACAGTTTCTGCTCATTGCCGGTGGCTCTACAGGTGCCCTGCCCCTATCAGGTGTTGCTTTGCCCTTTATCAGCTATGGAGGTTCATCATTGGTGGCAAATATGATGGCAGCAGGCATTTTACTTTCGGTTTCTTTAATCAGAGGAACAAATGTACAGATGGCCTTTATTACTAAGCAACAAGATAAGAATCTGGTACCGGCACTCTTATCTGCCAGTATTGCCGTTCTTCTTTTAACCATCACCATATCAAGATATATTGCCAACAATAAAAAATGGGTAGTACAACCATCACTTGTGGCCGATAGAAGTGGTCTACGTATGTTTAGCTATAACCCCCGTATTGCAATTCTAATGAATAAACTAGAAGCGGGCCAGTTATACGACAGAAAGGGAAGGATTCTTGCAACAAGCAATCCAGACTTTGTCAGGAAACAGGCAGACACGTTAAGAACATCAGGCATTAGCTATAACCTCGATTCAGCTATGCATAAACGGGTCGACAGGTATTATCCTTTTGAAGAACAAACTTTTTTCTGGATAGGCGATGCAAACACAGGGGTATTTAACGGAAGCACAAACGGGTATTTTGCAGAGTATGAGCATGCAGCAGAGCTTAGGGGCTTCCATACACCCATTACCTCTTTCAATACAAAAGCGAATAAATATCGCGAAGACCGCTTTCTGCCGAGAGGCGTAAAAGAGATGACGGTAAGTAAAAGAGATTATGCCGCCCTCGCTCCGTTATTATTGGCAGGGATCAACAGTAATGAAGTTGCATCTTTCAAAAAAAGAAACAGAGATGTTAAACTTACCATAGATGCACGGTTACAGTCAACCATTCAGCATTCTGTTGGTTTGGATACCTCACTAAGAAAAAGCAGGGTATCTGTGGTAATCATGGAAGATTTAACGGGAGATGTACTCGCTTCATCAGTTTACCCCTTACCTCCAGTTAAGGATTGGGAGCTGTTAACTATGACTACCAACGAACAGAACAAGCTTTCCGGCTGGTATACCAATGCAGATCTTGGGTTTACCTATGCAACACAACCAGGCTCTACCGCTAAGGTTTTAACAGCAATGGCTGCCTTTAACAAACTAGGCATAAATGCAGCCAAAAGATCTTTTACCGTAAGTTCCTATGAACGGATCAGAACCAAAGGTATAGAACCCGATGAAACAGGAAATATTACATTGGAGCGTGCAATTGTAAACTCAAACAATGTTTATTTTATTAAATTAGCTAATGAAGAGCATTTACAGGAAAACATGGCGGCATTATATATGAAAACCGGAATGTTCCTTAGAGGCGTTGGTGGTTATTACTTTGATAAGGATACCAGTAATGCAAAACAAGAGAATAAGTGGATGGATCTTTGGCGTAAAACTGAGTTTAATACTAAACCGAGATACGATCCTTCAAATATTCGCCGCACCAGAGCTAAAGGTATTTCCGGAATGGCTTGGGGCCAGGGCGAGTTAATTGCGACCCCCGCCTCTGTTGCAAGGCTAATATCCGGGGTGGCTAATAAGGGCACATTAGTTGCTAATCGTTATGTTTTAAAGATCAGCGATTCTACAACTAAAGTTAAACCAGGTATTAAGTTGGCCAATGACCCACAATACGCGGCTTTGCTTACAGATTATATGCTTAAGCAGAGTGCCAATAAACGGTATACTTTGGGCATTACTGTTGCAGGTAAAACAGGAACACCAGAAAGGATCTGGAAAAAAGAACGAATTAATGACGGCTGGTATGTATTTTTTGCACCCAAAAAGTCAGGTCCTGGTCACGTGGTCGTTTGTATTCGTATAGAATCTACCAGAGGCTCAAGTAAAGCAGTACAACTTGCCGGAAAACACGTTGTACCTGCATTATTGGATCTGGGATATATAAAAGATTTTAAACCGCCAATTGCTAAGCCTGTAATAAAAGAAAACCTGGTAGTAAAAAAAGACAGCATCAACTAGTTTAAAGAAAGGATATAAAACATGTTTAACCTATTTAGTAAAAATACCTCTGAAAAACCACAGGATGTTAAAGCCATCAGAGAGGCAATACTTGTTTTCATTAAGCAGGAACTACAAAAAATGGAAGGCGGAGAAGGAAAACATATTAAAGGGTTCCAGCTCTATATTGCCTGTATGCCCGTAGAAAAATACATGTATGAATCGGCAGTTTTTGCCGAAGAGGAGAATCATTTCAAAAATGAGGTACAAAGAATAGCTGATGATTTTGCAATAGACCTACCCAAAACCTGGACAATGGAAACTGTTTTTGTTGATGAGCTGCCTCAACAAGCTATAAAAATGCCTAATCTGGAAGTAGCCCTTTATATAAAAACTCCTGAACATGCAGCAGTACAGAAATCAGGAACAGCTTACATAAGAATTTTAAATGGTGAGGCCGAGAAGACTGAATACACTCTTACTTCTTCTGACGGCAAAATTAATATTGGCAGGGAAAAACAGGCACAGGATAGCGACGGCTTTATCAGGGTTAATAACATCGCCTTTCCAGATTCCAGCACAAACGAGTGCAACAAATATATAAGCAGGCAACATGCCCATATAGAATGGAACAATGATGCTGCCGCTTTTATGCTTTTTGCAGATGATGGGGGTGTCCCTCCGCGCAATAAAGTAAAAATAAGATCTGTTAAGGACCATAATTCTGTAAAGCTTACCTTCACAGAACTGGGGCATGCACTTCAAGAAGGAGATCAGATAATTTTAGGCGAATCAGCTGTTTTAGAATTCAGTTATCATTCTAATCAGTAATTATAAACAAATGGCAAAAGTATTTACTATAACAGAAGGATTGGAAAATATGGGTGCATTACGCACCGGCGGACAAGGATCTGTATATAAGGGTAAGAGAATGGGTGCCATTCTTTCGGCTGTAAAACTATTGCCTACACCTATCCACGCAGAAAATACAGAGGATAAGAATTTCAGGGACTTCCAGAACGAAGTAGAAAAATTAAAGAAAGTTAATGAAGATCCAAGTCCCAATGTTGTCAAAATATTAAACTCAGGTCTTACAGAAAGTGGCTCCCTTCCCTTTATAGAAATGGAATACATAGAGGGGCCCGATCTGGAAGATCTGCTAAAACCACCACATAGTCCCATATTTACCATAAGAGAAACCATAAAACTGGCAGACCACCTTGCAAATGCCCTTGCGCATTGCCATAAAGTAGGTGTTAAACATGGTGATATTAAAAGTAACAATATCAAATTCAATATTGATACAGGCAACTATATACTGCTTGATTTTGGTTTGGCCGTAATGTCTGATGAACAACGCCGTTCCAGTTTACGTCACGCGGGTGCCGTAGAGTTTATGGCTCCCGAACAACACGATGGTAAAATGCTTTTCCAGTCTGATATTTATAGTTACGGCATTATTCTTTATGAACTTTTAGCCGGCACGGTTCCCTTCCCGCTTATCAATAAAACAGAAACATCGCGCAATATGGTGATGCTTTCGCATATCGAAAAGCAGATTCCTGATTTGATGGAACTCCGTAAAAACCGCTTACCGTTAGAATGGTCAGAAGAAAAGAAAGCGCATGAAATGATGGCGCCGGCCTGGCTACTCCAGGTTATTGAAAAATGTCTCGAGAAAGATCCGGAGAAAAGATTCCACGATGGTGTTGGCTTGTACGAAGCAGTTAGCGATAGTAACCAGGACATTCTTAACAACGAACAGGTCACAACAGTAATAAATGAACTGAAAGCCGAGAACGAACGATTAACAAATTTGGTTGAGAAGTATGAAAAAGGTGGCAAAGCAAAAGCATTTATCATTGCCGGAATTATATTATTTATTTGTTTAGCTACATTTGGAATAAATTTGGTCTTAAATCAACGTAAGGGTACTGAAACAGATAGCACTAACGTTGTAACTAAACCAATACGGCCAGTAAAAAGCAGTTCAAAAACTGAACCTGGAAAGAAAGTTATAACAGTGAATCCGGATACCCTACAAACTGTTCCGGCGGCTAAAAAGGATACGATCAAACCAAAAACGACTAAAAAAACAAAGGACGGATTGATTAATGATGTTCCTGAATTTTAATAAAACAACAAAGACACTATGAGCAAAGTATTTACCATAACAGAAGGATTAGAGAACATGGGCGCCCTACGTACAGGTGGGCAGGGTTCTGTTTACAAGGGTAAAAGAATGGGTGCCATTATTACTGCGGTAAAGATATTGCCAACTCCTATTCATACTGAAAATACGGACGATAGAAATTTCAGGAATTTTAAGAATGAGGTTGAAAAACTAAAAAAGGTAAATGAAGTACCAAACCCAAATGTAGTTAAGATCCTTAATTCAGGCTTAACTGAAAGTGGCTCTTTCCCATTTATTGAAATGGAATACATTGAAGGGCCAGATTTGGAAGAACTGCTTAAATCTCCTCACGCTCCAATTTTTACCATAAGAGAAACCATTAAACTTGCCGAACAGCTGGCAAATGCCCTTACGCATTGCCATAGAGTTGGGGTTAAGCATGGCGATATAAAAAGCAATAATGTAAAATTCAATACGGATACAGGGAATTACATTCTGCTCGACTTTGGCCTGGCAATCATGTCAGACGAGCAGCGCCGCAGCAGTGTACGACATGCAGGTGCAGTTGAGTTTATGGCTCCGGAACAGCATGATGGCGAAATGTTCTTCCAAACCGACATGTATAGCTATGGTATAATACTCTATGAGCTTCTGGCCGGTACAGTTCCCTTCCCATTGATCAACAAAGGAGAATCAGCGCGAAACTCAGTAATGCTTGCCCATATGGAAAAGCAGGTGCCCGACATATTAGCACTGCGGAGAGCTCAATTACCGGAAAACTGGTCTGACGATGTGAAGGCACGAGAAATGAATGTACCTGTCTGGTTGCTTGATGTGATCAGGAAATGTTTAGAGAAGCGACCTGAAAACAGATTTTCTAATGGAATGGAATTGCAGGATGCCGTATTGCACAATAGCCATAGTAATATATCTGCCACAGCTCCAAAACCAGCGGCCACAGTAGCAAGCACAATTACTGCAGCACCCTCATCAGGAGTTCGGGTTGCAAAGCCCGTATTTGTTTTAATGATCATGGCCATTTTAATGTTGGGTATTCTTTCGGCCTACGCTTTGTTTTTTAAAAATCTTGAACCGAAAAAAGAGTTGGCTACCGATTCTACGAGTATCGTTCATCAAGATACTACCCATCAGGCCGAAGAAGTAATCCCTGACACTACTGAGGAGATCAAACCTATTATTTTGGATACCGCAGCACAACAAACCAATCAGGATAGCTTAAAAAAAGAATTTGAACGTCAAACTGCCGCAAATACGCCTAAGCCAACACCTCCTCCTGTTACACAACCTAAAGAGGGGCCGGAAGAACCCGTTATATTTAGTGAAGGCAAAAAATATAGAGTCCCTAAAACCACACTTTATTTTCATGATTCTCCAAATAACGATGCCCCCAGAAAAGGTATCTTAGGGTTGTGGGTCAAATCAAAATTCGAGGTAATTGACGAACAAGGCAACTTTATCTATGTTACACTTACCGATAGTGATGGGCAGGTTACAAAAGGCTGGTTAAAAAAATCAGACTTGAAGGAAGTTCCACAATAAATGCTTAAATTTCAGTACCAAATATTAAGCATACCGTTGTATGGCAAGAACTACACCGCTTTCCGTCAATTACGCTGTACTTAAGAGTGCACTGGATCAACGTTTCCTTATACTTAACTCATCCGTTAATAAAATAATATTTATTAGCCTGGTTACTGTAATCAGTCTGCTTTTCATGTACACCTTTGTACCTTTTAATATTAACAAATGGTATGAGGATGTAAGCAAATTTGACTTGTTCAAAATCTTTAGCATCTTTTCACTTACCGGAACATTCACACTCTTGCTCACTCAATTTGGATTGCGGAAATGGCTGCGCATTGAATACCTTACCTACGGGCAGTATTTCTTCTGGTTTCTTGGCGAAATACTGATTTTAACCTTTGGCATAATGGGTTGCGATTGGTTGCTAAACAATCATCCCGACTTGTCGGTAAGCAATTACCTCGATACATTCAACTATACCATACTTATTGCCATCCCTCCCTATGTAATTTCATTGCTGATTTTGTTTGGTGCACAGCAATACAAATTGGCACACAACCTTTCATTAGTAGCAACAGAGCACAAAGCACTTTCAGATAACCTGCTGATCGGAGACGAGAACGGAAAAATCATATTAACCCTTCGCCCGAACAATGTATTATTCTTTAAATCTGAAGACAACTATGTGGATGTTCATTACCTGTTGGGAGGAGAAGTTAAAACAGAGCTTATCCGCACTACTTTAAAAAAGATTGAGTCAACCTGCAGTTATTCGGGACTAATAAGGGTGCACAGATCATATACCATCAATATAAAAACCGTCTCTTCTTCAAAGAAAACACATAAAGGTTACGTGCTTCAATTCGATCCATTGCCCGACTTGCAGATTCCAGTATCAGCATCGCATCAAAAACAATTTGAGCAATACCTTAGCAATACCACTTCCACCTTCCCACTCACCCCATTATAGCCCTATTTCGTCCCAAACACGTTCTAATCATTGTATGCAGATGGTTTTGCAATCTATATTGCACTAACCAAAACCAAACACAATGAAAGTAACCAGACTATTTTTATTGATCCCTTTTCACTTTTTATTTGGCAACCTAAACGCTCAGGTTATCAAAGGAACCATTAAAAACAGCGCCACACAAGAGGCCGCGCCGGCTGTATCCATTCATGTAAAAAATTCTTCGGAAGGAACCTATTCTGATGACAGGGGAAGATTTCAACTGACCATTAAAAAGAAATTACCAGTAGTGCTTGTCATCTCTTCTATTGGTTTTGAACCTAAGGAAGTTGATGTGCAAAGTACCTCTACCCCGCTCGATATTACCATTAACCCTGCTTCCATACTTGGACAAGAGGTAGTGGTTTCGGCCAGTAGGGTGGTACAGAAAAAGCTCTCCTCTCCGGTAACCATAGAGCAGCTCAGCAGCAAAGATATCAGCAATTCACCACAGCTAAACTATATGGATATGATCCAGGGTTTAAAAGGAGTCGACGTAACCGTTTCCAGTATTGGTTTTACCAGCATCTCTACAAGAGGGTTTAACACCAGCGGGAATACCAATTTCACCCAAATTGTAGATGGGATGGACAACCAGGCACCGGGGCTCAATTTCCCTCTGGGTTCGGCCATCAGTTTAACTCAGCTGGATGTTGATAACATTGAAGTACTCTCGGGTGCATCATCTGCACTTTACGGCTCAAGAGGCTTAAATGGAACCATGGTAATGACCGGTAAAGACCCATTTAAATACCAGGGTTTAAGCGTGCTGATCACACAGGGAGTTAACCATATTAAAAACAGTGGCAGTTATGATCCTGTAGGCTCTTCACCATATTACGATTGGGCAATCCGCTATGCTACAAAGATCAACGAGAAACTGGCTTTTAAAATTAACTCTCAATATACACAGGCGAATGATTGGGTGGCTACAGATAGTACCAATAAAAATGGCCCGGGCAGCAGGTTTACAGATCCAAATTATAACGGCGTAAACTATTACGGCGGGGCAACCAACGCAGATATTAATCCGTTCTTAGAGGGAGCATTAGCAGGAGATCCATCCCTGGCTCCCCTTATTGAGCCTTTGCTGGCCAAACCTAACTACGTAGCCAGAACAGGATATCCGGAATACGGATATCTGGATAACAAGGCAAAATTATTCAAAGTAAATGCAGAATTCAGGTATAAAATAAATCCCAAACTAGAGGCAATCATGTCGGGCACATACGGTACCGGGAACATCGTATACACCAACGATACCCGCTACCAGCTTAAGGCGTTTAAAGTTGGCCAATACCGCGCAGAACTAAAAAGCGACAACTGGTTTGTCCGCGCATATACCACTTCAGAAAATTCCGGAAGAACCATAATTGCCGGCCCCACTGCGCAGTACATCAATGAAGGATGGAAAACAAGTTACGATGGTGCTACAGGAGGATGGTATCCGGAATATACCGGTGCTCTACTTGCGTCTCTGGCCGGAGGAGCCAGCTTAAATGATGCACATTTAGCTGCCAGGGCATTCGCAGATCAGGGTCGTGCACAATTAGGAACCCCAGAATTTAATGCCCTAAAAGAAAAAATATCCAATACACCTATTTCTGAGGGTGGCACTTTATTTCTTGATCGCAGTAAGCTCTACAATGCAGAGGCCCAATACAATTTTACCGATAAAGTTAAATTCATGAGCGTAATTGCCGGGGTTAACTGGCGCTTATATAGCCTGAACAGTAAAAACACATTATTCCCTGATAAGGATAAGCCAATCAATGTAAAAGAATACAGTGCCTATGTGCAATTGGCAAAAAAACTGGCAGCGGACAGGTTAAGCCTGAGTACCTCTTTCCGGTACGACAAGAACACGCTATTCTCTTCTCCTAAAGTAACCTCAAGAGCCTCGGCAGTATATGAGCCTGTTAAAGAAAACTTTATCCGCTTCTCTTATCAAAATGCGTATAGCTTCCCTTCAAACATTCAGGCACTGCAAAACACGCTTAACGGCTATAATAGTTACTCGTCAGGAGGTTCTTCTCTATTGCTGAACGACAATTATCATTTCGATCAGTTTCCACCTTATACACTTGAAAGCGTATCCGCTTATCAGCAATCAGGTGATGCCTCAGTATTAAAGAAATTTGAATACAATGACATTAAACCGCAATCTGTAAATGCCTTTGAGCTTGGTTATGCAGCTTTAATTGGCAAAAGAGTAATGTTTGATGTATTGGGTTATTTCTCTACATGGAAAAACTTTATCGGCTACGCCAATGTGGCAAATACTCCGGGAACAGACGATGTAACGGCTTTTAAAGATCATAGCACTTATGTACAATACAATATTGCTTTTAACGGTGGACAAACCGTAAATACTTACGGCTATGCCGCGAGTGTAAGTGTAGATCTTTCGCATAACTTTTTGGCTAAGGTCAACTACTTTTCAGACAACATTAAGAACAAAAACAACAGCCAGGTAAACAACTTTAATACGCCTCATTATCATGTAAACATGGAATTTGGCAACAGTGGTTTCGGCAAAAAGCAAGAATGGTCGTTTGGCACTACCCTACGTTACAAACCCGGCTATTTTTATGTTGTTTCGGGTGGCTTGGCCGAGGGCAGAGTTCCTAGTTCTGCAGTTATAGATGCCCAGGTAAGTTACAAACTTATCAAAGCACGTTCTGGTATAAGACTGGGTGCTACAAACATTACCAACAAATACTATTCAACCGGCGTTGCCAACCCAAACATTGGCGCTGTCTATTATGTAACTTATGCATATAATATCCTTTAATATGAAAAACATCCCATCATTAATCATTGCCCTTTTTGTTACAATTTCTTTGTTTTCGTGCACAGGAAACAAGTCAATACAAGATGGAAGCTACAAAACCAGATTAACGTTTAAACCTGGTGAAGAACAGAAAATTGCCGAAGCCTTCCTGTCGATAAAAGACAGCACACATATTTTATTGAAGCAGGGCACCTATAAATTCGATAATCTGAGTATTGCACAGGTGAACCACATCATGATCCAGGGCGAAGGACATGACAAAACCATTCTCGACTTTAAAGAACAGAGCCAGGGTGGCGAAGGGATCAGGGTAACAGATGTAAAAGGTTTTGTGATTGACGGCATGACCATTCGCGACTCTAAAGGAGATCTGCTAAAGATCAACAAGAGCCGTGATGTAACCGTTACCAACCTGCATGCAGTTTGGAGTAAAGCCGACTCAACCAGCGGTGGCTATGCCATTTACCCTGTAATGTGTAAAAATGTATTGATAGAAAACTGTTATACAGAGGGCTCATCAGATGCGGGCATCTATGTTGGGCAAACAGATAGCGCAGTGGTAAGGAAATGTAAAGCAGCAAAAAATGTTGCTGGCTGTGAAATCGAAAACACATCTAATGCGCAGGTTTACGACAATGAGTTTTACAATAACACCGCCGGATTTTTGGTGTTCGACTTACCTGATCTTTCAAAAAAAGGCGGCCATGTTAAAGCCTACAACAATTACATCCATGATAATAATTTCAGAAACTTTGCAAAGGCAGGCAGCTTTGGCACCTCTTGGGGTGTAGGTAATGCATCCCCTGGAAGCGGTATTATTATATTGGCTGCATCAGATATTGAAATCTATAACAACCGGATCATCAACAACAATTCATCTTCAATAACCATTGCTTCGGGCTTTGCAGTTGATGAGAAAGCCGCCGAGAAAATAAACGACAATTACTTTCCCATTTCAAAAAACATCAGCATTCATAACAATACAATAGAAATGGGGCCAGCATTTCCAGAACCAGCTTATGAGCATCGTATTGGCAAAATACTGGTAGCCGTTGAACAGCAGCTAAATGCCAGTGATCCGGCAAGAAAAAACAAACGTATCCCTTTCATTATGTACGATGGCATCTCGAGCAATATCTTAACCAAGGGTACCGGAGTTAACCCCGATTCTATTTGCATAAAACAATCGGGCGATAACCTTTTTGTAAATGCCGACTTTTTAAACATCAGCAACCCTAAAAACTGGAAACCAAACACAAACATTACCCCTTACATCTGCAAGTAAAAATTAGTATCAATGCGTAAAACTTATCTTTTAGGGTTTCTCCTCCTTTTCAGTATTTCACTTTCCATTTTAAGTGAGCAGGGTTGTAAAAACAAAACCGGCCAACCTATACAAAACAGTGGCTTTGTATTTAAAGAAAAACTATCTGATTATGGTTTCTTTAAAAACAAACTAAAGGATCTTGATCCCAATGAAGGCGTTTTGCATTATGATATCAGTACCGCTCTCTTTACAGATTATGCTGTTAAAGACCGTTTCATTGTTTTACCAAAAGGTACTGCAATGAAGTATACGGCAGAGGGTGCGCTTGATTTCCCTGACTCAACCATCATCGTTAAAAACTTTGCTTATACCAATGTCAATCATCAGAAGATCATGATCGAAACAAGGCTACTGGTTAAAGACCCCACAGATAAGAACTGGAAAGTGATGAATTATCTGTGGAATAAAGAACAAACAGAGGCCGTCAAACACATTACCGGAGCAAAAGTCCCGATTACCTTATTGGATAATGATGGCAATAAGCTCTTTACAAATTATCAGGTACCCAACACCAACGATTGTAAGCGTTGCCACATTAAAAATGATGTGCTAATCCCTATCGGTCCAAAGGCCAGAAACCTTAACATTACCATTTCCAGGCAAAGTACCAATCAACTTAAGGCGTGGGCGGCAAAAGGAGTGCTAAAAGGATTACCGGAAACCGGGGCGGTAGCTCAACTACCAAATTGGGCAGATGCCAGGCGTTATAGTCTGGAGCAACGTGCAAGAGCATACCTTGATATAAACTGTGCCCACTGCCATACCAAAGGAGGCGATGCATACAATACAGGTCTGTTTTTAGAATATGAACAAACCAATCCAAATCATTTAGGGATAAGAAAAGCTCCGGTTTCGGCAGGAGGTGGTGCTGGCGGGCTTGATTATGATATTATACCCGGCGATGCTACCCATTCTATTTTAGCTTACAGGATGAATAGTACAGAGCCGGGCACTGCTATGCCTGAACTTGCAAGAACCCTTCCTCATAAAGAAGGAATTAAATTGATCAGAGAATGGATAAATAGCTTAAAATAAAAAAGAACAGCCGGATATTTCTTCCGACTGTTCTAACCTAATTCACAAAACTCCCTAAGTTTATGAATGCTGTGCATCCATCCGGATCAACACAGCACTCAGCCTAAATAGTGTTAAACCAAATATGGTATGGCCAGATCAGGGCTAACCATTCCCTGATCCTTTATTAACTAACAATCCGCAAGGGGGCGGAAAGATCTTTATTACAGCTTCTCCTTCAATGCCTCATAGGTCTTTTTATAATCTGCATTATCAGGATCCTTTTCAAGCAGCTTTTTACTCCAGGATAATGCTTTAGCGAGCTCATCTTTGTCTGCACTATGTTCCAATACAAAGTTGGCATTGGTATTTATGGTCGCCAGGTTGGCTGTATCTTCATATTTCTCGGTGTAGTTTACAATTGCTGAGGCAAAAGCTTTCCAGTCCTTACCGTAATAAAAAAATAGCTTGGCTCTGGTAACAGTCCGGTCGGCAGTTACGGCATCATGCTTCTGTGTTACAGATGCGGCTATTGCTTTCCAGTCAGGGATTTTGTCTTCAGCTTTAGCAGCCTCAACAGCCGGGTTAATCATTGCGTCGGCAATGGCTTTATCCTTTTGCTTAATATCCGTAACATCAGCACCAGCTGATTTTGGAGCGGCAGCTACCACTTTACTCAGCTCATCAACGGTATTCCCGGAAACTCCTTTATGCTGATCAATGGCGCCCTGGAACATTCCTCGCTCCTGTTCTGGAATGTTATTTCCATATTTAGCTAAATAAGCCGACGCAGCCGGAACATACTTAGACCAGTCCTGATTGTTATAAAAATGCACGGTTTTAGCACGTAACAAAATCTCATCGGCCGGGGCACCATAAGGTTTCACTTTAGCCTCAACTGCCATCCAATCTATCTTGGCAGGATCAGCAAGCATTGGCTCCATATCACCTTTAAAGATCATGTTCATCATATTAACGGTATACTGTCTGTCGCCCAGCGCTTTCTTAAAAGCTTCCGGATTCTCTATCATAAACTTAAAACCAGGATCTTTGGTGCTTTTGGCAAATTGTGCTACCGATTGGATATCCTCGTCACTCAAAGGTGTTTTCAGGGTAGCAATGTAAGCCCTGCCGGCTAATGCAGCACCTGGCTTATCACCAGCCTGTGCGGCCATCATAGCAAGCTGTTTCAAAAAGGCGGGTTCACGCTTGCCATCAATGTATTGCTGCAGCATATTACTATAAAGCTGTGCCGGTTCAGTCAGATCCGCATCCTTTGCCGTCACACCATTGGCACCCGTCATCTCGAGGGAAGCATAGCGACGAAAGATCTCCTGATCCTGCAAATCCGGATTCAATTGACTGTGTATCTTGCGCAATTCTGCAAAAGGGATTTTAACCACTTCCCGGTCGTAAGTCATCAAGCCATTCTGTTCGCTTTCCACATCAAAGGGCTGGGTGTATATAGAGCCAGACATTCCCTCTGCTTCAAAGAGTTTTAAATGCTGGTTCATAATGGCATACTTGGCTTTCAGGCCGGCAGGCTTTTCCTGGATGTATCCCCATTGTGAACCAGGATTCCACTGGTGATTAGGAATAAACACACCAATACCACCAAACTCTCCGCATACCTGTGCTTTACCATTTTGCTTAAGTGAATTCATCGGGTCCGGATATGCGTGTACATCTGTCATATCCGCTGCAACATAAGGGTTAGCTCTTGGTGCACGTAATTGCTCATTTACATAAAGTAATTCTCCGGAGTGTCCATTTACTATCCTCGAGGGGTCAGTAGTCTTCATCCACTTGGTCAATCGTTCCTGATCGTATTGCCCCCAGGCTTCATTGAACAGCACCCAGGTTGTGATAGATGGATAATTATGTAGTTGTTTTAAAATTTCTTTACTTCCGCTTTCAAAAGCTTCCTTTGAACCTTCAGGCAAGCCCTGATTAGGATTTACCATATCCTGCCATACCAGCATACCTAATTTATCAGCATGGTAATACCAGCGGGCAGGTTCTACTTTGATGTGCTTACGGATGGTATTGAAACCCATGGCTTTGATTGCTTTAATATCAAAAGCCAGGGCTTCATCAGTTGGCGCCGTGTACAAACCTTCAGGCCAAAAACCCTGATCCAAGGTTCCTAAATTGTAATAAGGCTTATTATTCAACATAATGCGGTCTATCCCTTTGCTGTCTTTAGCAACCGAAATTTTACGCATCCCGAAATAAGACTTTACCTCATCTACAACCGTATTTCCTTTTTTCAGTTTTACCACCAGGTCATATAAATACGGATTGGCTGGCGACCATAGTTTCGCATTTTTCACTGGCAATAAAAGATTTGTTCCTGTTGCTCCTTTTATCGTACTTACTACCTTACCTTCTGCCAAAGCATTTATTTCAACAGTATAACCTGCTGTACCGTTTGCAGCAATGTTCAATATACCTTTATCAATATCAGGAGTCATATACAGAGAAGATATCGATGCGCCAGGCACCACCTCCATCCAAACAGTTTGCCAGATACCCGATGTTGGGGTATAGTAAATATTTTCGGGCTTAAGCACTTGTTTCCCATGTGGCCCAACACCTTCACCTGTAGGGTCAAATACCTTTACTACAACTTCATTATCACCATCTTTAAGTGCCGGAGTAATGTCTAAAGAAAACTCGGTGTAGCCACCTTCATGTTTCCCTACTTGCTGACCATTAACAAATACAGTGGCTTCATAGTCAACTGCACCAAAATTCAGCTTCACTTTATCTCCGGTCTTTGTATCAGGTTTTATAATCGTTCTCTTATACCATAGGTTCTGATTTGGCTTTAACGACTTTTTAACGCCAGACAGAGCAGATTCCAATGGATAAGGAACCAGGATTTGTCCATCATAGGCAGATGGTTTTACTGCATTCTTTGCAGTTATCGCATAGTCCCATAATCCATTCAGATTGGTCCACTTTTCGCGCACCATTTGTGGTCTTGGATATTCTTTTAAAGCATTGGTTGGCGATACCGCTGCAGCCCAGCGGCTTTGAATGGTTACTGGTTGCATTTTCCATCCCGTCTGCGCCTGCACCCCCATTGTAACAACAAGGGCCATTACCAAAATTGAGGTCTTAAAACCATTCGGTTTCATACTAATTTTCATGTGTTAGTTT
>NZ_CAMLHF010000135.1 GCF_946479715.1 uncultured Pedobacter sp.
CTGGTGACCTGGATAAATCTGGAGTTTACCGGGGCCGAAATCTTTGACCAGCAAATCAGCATTCTTAAGGGCAATATCAAGTAAAGTTTTTTTCCCAGTTGCCTCATAATAGGCTGCTGCTGACTCAAATAAATGGCCTGAATTGTACAGTTCATGGCTCAGTTCCTCTTCCTTTTCCCATCGTTTGGTCCCTATCCATTCATGAGGTTTCTTTGCGTTTGCTGTACGGAAAGTAAATAAGTAGCCGTCCTTTTCCTGTGCTTTGCCAATAATAGTAATCAGTGAATCTATATAATGCTCCAAAGCCGGATCTTTCTTCACCTGCATCGCATATGAGGCGCCCTCAATTACTTTGTAAACATCTGTATCATCAAACGTAAATTGAGAAAGCTTACCTTCCATTTCATGTGCAGCCATTAAAAAGTTGTCTATCCTTCCATTCTCTTCACATTTTTGTAAAGTATAAGGGATCGTGACAGTTGCGTTAACTTGCATTTTTGGGGCCCAGAATTGATCGTTTACATGAACATGCGTAAAAGCCACAGGTTGTATAGGGTAATCTTTTTTCTGCTGCGCACTGGCAGGAAGGACAGCGATTCCGACAGCCAGTATCAGGAGTGATGATTTCATTTTAATATATTTAAATTCTAAAAAAAATGTTGTATTGACTTATTTTCCTTCAAAAATAGGCCTATTAACCAGTACAAATGAGGCGTTTCTTAACATTTACTACATGAAAATTAACTCAAAATCTTTTCAGTAACACCATAAAAATGAGGGTGTATCATGATTTATGATACACCCTCATTAATAACCAGGCAGGGGCTCTGGTTAGCTATTTCTTAACGGAAAACTTATAAATGGTTACTGTCTTATACTCCTGTCCAGGTTTTAAAGTCGTTGTTGGAAAACCCGACTGATTAGGTGAATCAGGAAAATGTTGTGTTTCCAGGCAAAATGCAGAGCGATGCGGATAGCTAACTTTCCCTTTGCCATCGTGATCTGTTCCGGTTAAAAAATTACCACTATAAAATTGGAGACCGGGTTCCTCAGTCAGAACATCCATTATAATACCTGTCTTTTGGCTGCTTACTGTTGCTACTTTCTGCATGCCCGGGCTTTTTCTTAGCACATAATTATGATCATAGCCCTTTCCATATGTCAATTGCTGAGTATTTTCATTGATTCTCGCACCAATTAAGGTTGGTTCATTAAAATCAAATGGCGTACCTTCTACCTCTTCAATTTTTCCAGTTGGTATTAAAGTAGCGTCTACTGGTGTATAGCCATCCGCATTAATGCTAAGCAAATGATCAGTAATGGTTGAGTCTCCTGCCCCATTCAGATTAAAATATGCATGATTGGTTAAATTAACAATCGTATTTTTGTCTGTCGTGGCACTATAGCTTATTTTAAGTTCATCTTCATTTGTAAGTTCGTAGGTTACTTTGACAGTCAGATTACCAGGATATCCGGCTTCGCCATCTTTAGATAAATAGCTAAGTTCCAGTATCTGATCGTTTATTTTTTTTGCCTCCCACACCTTTCCAAAAAAGCCATCAAAACCACCATGAAGTGTATTTATACCATCATTTAATTCGAGCCGATAGTCTTTTCCATCCAGATTGAATCTTCCTTTTGCAATTCGGTTGCCATATCGCCCTATCAATGCCCCAAAAAAAGGTTCTCCTTTTTTCCGATAAGATTTTAAGCTGTCATAACCTAAAACCACATCAGTAAGCCCTTCTTTGTTGTTTGCCACCCATAAGGAAACCAAGCGTCCGCCATAATTGGTAATTACTGCTTTTGCTCCGCTTTTATTTACTAAGGTGTACAGGTCTACTGCTTTCCCATCCACATCTGCTTTAAAAGCAGCAGAATCGGGAAGAGAGATATTTGAGGGGCTGCCACATCCGACTACCCCCCCTACTGAGATAAAGATTAAGCAAATTAATTTGAATGATTTGTTCATATACTTGTTTCTATTTGATCATATCTAATATAAAAAAAGAATATTAAACGTCAAAATAACATTTAATATTCTCGATATTACTGGTTACCCCCCAAATATTCCTCGAGTCATTTTAAGGTTTCTTAGTAATGGTCGGAATTTGAATTTTCACGATGTAAGTACCCGGAGAGAAGACCTTGAAATCAAAAAATACCGGATTAACATTTCTGTTTTCTACAGTGACGTTACCAGGAATTCGGTAATAATTCCCTGTACCATTATTGCCATCTTTTATTGGGAAACCATTTGGGAGTTCTATGAATCCCCACTCCAGACTAGTAGCCGTTTTCACGACAGGGAAGTAAGGGTTCATCTGTGCAAAATTACCCCTATCTCCACGGGTAATCACCTGATTTTGTGCAGGGTTAAAAGCAACTCCATTTTTGTCCAAAAAATTAAAGATGATTTTGTTTGGACCGCTTGGATCGTAAGAGATCGTTAGTGGTAAAAAGGATTGTGCAGAAAAACCGGTCTCTGCACCTATGTCGGAAGTTGTGTAAAATGGTGCTCCGGGAGTAATGAAATGCTTTTTCTCCTGTAATTCGATAGTGCAGGCATTTGTAAGTATCCTTGTACCCTTTTCATTGCTAACCTCCACATCAATTTCATAAATCCCAATTGGAACGTTTACTGTAGCTTGCGATAAAGCGATGCGGCCACCAATTTCCCCTATGGTGAGGGGAACCGAGGGCTTCATTACTATTTTTTTATTTACCAAATCAACTGTGGAGTCTGCTGCTGTAATCTGACCTGTAAATTGCCTGATGGTGTATTCTTTCAGCATTTCTGGAACCGCAGCTCCTGTAGCTTCATTTCTAACGGCAAGCAATTTAGCATGTACAGGACCAGTAGAGCCATCTAGCTCAATGGATTTTGATGTGGTCACATTCCCTTGGGTCGCAATCAGCGGATTTGGAGTGTAGTACATGAAGTCACTGATAAAGCCTTTATCAATTTTCTTACAGCCATAAAATGCGACGGCAAGGGAAAGGGTTATCATAAATGTTTTAATATATTTCTTTCTCATGATGTTTGGTTCATTTTAATTGAATTTAGAAACGGATAAAGGTGTGCTGGTTGCTCAGCACATTTAAGATGCCACCGGAAGCAGGTTCAATCCCCGTGGTCTGGCATTGTGCCCTGATGTCCCGATTGGGATCATCCCCGGGGAGTGTTACCCCTGCCGGATCCAGTCCATTGACTACCTTGATAAAATAGAGGTAATAGATAGGGGCAGAAGACCATGATTCGTTAGGCCTGGGTTGTAGTATTCTTTGGGCGGCTGTGACTGTGTTTGCATTATTAGCGACTATTGTCGCAGTTTCAGGTGTGGTCATCAGCTCTATCCGTGATTTTACACAATACATCCTTAAGGAATCAGCGGTCACATCGTTGTACATGTCATTAAGTGTGTACGTTGCATTTTCATCTATCAAGCGAACTTCAGCCCGCCTTAATCTGATGTAATTATTAATAGAGTAATTGGTAGGTGCAAAAAATGTTTGTGCGGCATTGACCTCCTCCTTCATCTGGTAATGATCAATTACCATGATTAAGGTGTCAAATAGATGATATTGATGCTGCTTCAGGTATTCATAAGTACTTAACGGACTTTTAGGATTGCTTAATCCACCATCGGTCAGGTAGCTGCTTTTTTTGCAACTTGCGAAACTGCCCATCATCAGAACAGCTATAAAAATGTATAGAATCGTATTTTTCATGGTTTACATTTTAGAACTCCAGAATGGGGTTTGTTTTAATTTTTTATTGATATTCATTAGCGCAGGATCTAGTGGCCAGTAGTATTTACCTGCAGCAAAGTCAGCGGCACCCATCTTTGATTCACCAAATTTGAGAATGCCTGTTTTACGTCCAAGACGTACCAGGTCATAAAAACGATGGCCTTCGAGGAAAAGCTCCCTTCCACGTTCATCAATGATGCCTTCAAACAAATTTGCATTTGTACCTGTCCAGTTGCCCAGACCAGCAATTCCTCTAACTTCATTCAGTATTGTTCTGGCTCCATCAAATTGGTTTAGCGCAGCCAGGGCCTCTGCCTTTAACAACTTGATATCGGCGAGTCTGAATATAATGATGTTGTTATGTGCAACTGGCGTAACCACATTTTGCCCATTGTTATACGTAATGTTAGCATATTTTATGCAGATCGGATCAGTAGTGGTCAATAGGGCAAAGCCGTTCTTAAGCCTCAGGTCATCAGTATTATTATTATACAGTTGCGTCACTGTATTTTGGTTCAGTGTGAAATAAGCATTGCCAGTTTGTGTACTGAGATAAGGGCTTTTTAAAGTGAAAAGTGCAATCCCTGATATTGTTCCTTCGTTTACCTCACTTTGAGAGATTTCAAAAATACCTTCAGTAGATTTTCCTTTGAAAATATTCAGGAAGTCGGCCCTGTTCACAAATTGGTAGTAGTTTTGATTCAAAACGGCATCTGCAGCGATACTACAATTTGTGTAATCACCTTTCCATGCATATATATGGGCAAGGAGCGCATAGGCTGCACCTTTATTGGCTCTTACAGCACGGTTGTTTGCCGAGGTATAATTCCAGCTAAGTAACCGGATTGCCTCATTCACATCTTTGATACATTGATCCAGGATTTGTTCCTGTGGCGTTCTGGCCAGGTCAACGGCTTCAACAATATTACCTGAACTGGTAACTAAAGGAATATCACCCCAGATTCTTGCCATGTAGAAATATTCGAATGCTCTCAAGAAATAAGCTTCTCCAATCAGATTATCTTTAACGAGTGTTGACGAAAATTCCCCTTCCGCTATACCAGGGATTTTTTGAATGCAACGGTTTGCTTGGTCAATTGCACTGTAGAAGGTGTCATAACGTCTCAAAATCATCATCCTATCCCCAATTTCGGCTGCCGGAACACTAATAGACCAGTTGATGTTTGCTACATCTCCAAAGCGGTACTGTGTGGTTGTATATTCATCTGCAGGCAGGTCACCATAAGCATAAAAAGCTAGTCCGTCAGATCCGTTCAGGGATTTGCGCAGTAGAGCATAACCTGCAGCTACGGCGCTGTTTGCATCGCTTTCATTTTTCCAAAAAGTCTCATCTGTAGATACGCTAATTGGTTTTTCATCCAGAAATTTCTTGCAAGAGGATGCGCTGATCATCATCAAAAGACATCCGATATATATATATACTGTTTTCATAATCATAGCTGTTAAAATGTTACTTCCAGACCAAAGGTGTATTTCTTCGGAATCGGATAATCGTTACCTCCTGAGTATCCGGCGATGTCCACCGCTTCCGGATCTGGAACCGAGGAGTTCGACCAGATTTTTACGTTATCCAGTACACCATACACTCTTACCATCCGTATGCCCATCTTTTTGGTAATCTTTTCGGGGATGGCATAACCCAATCGGATGTTTTTAATGCGGATAAAACTGGCATCCTCAATAAAGAGGCTTTGGCCGATATGCCACTTATCTACATTGTTCGTAATCAGGCCTGGATATTTACTCACATCACCAGGTCGGCTCCAGAAGTCAGATATATCGAAATTAGAAGCTGGACCAGATCTTGGACCCCATAAGAAATAAGGATTTGAAGTTCCTGCATCCTGTAATTTATCGGAAAGATAGCCATTTCGTAAGCTGCGCCCTGAGATGAATGTAACCAATACATCTACACTAAATCCTTTATAAGAGAAAGAGTTGGTCATCCCACCAGTCACATTTGGGTTCGGATTTCCGTAGGAAACCAGGTCATTGTAGTCAATGTTATAATCTCCATTTTGATCTACTCTGGCCGGATCGCCTGCACTAAATTGATTTCCTCCAAACTGCGTAATACGTTTGCCTGTTAATGGATCTGTTGGTACATCGGCATCGGTAGCATAAACACCATTAACCTTCCACACTTTGTAGGTAAACAGGGGCTCTCCCACACTTAACGTCTGTTGCATCCATGGCGGACCGAAGGTAAAATCCCGTCCACCATTTGGTAATTTGGTGATGTTGTTCTTATTGTATGCAATGTTAAAATTTGTGCTCCATTGCAATTTTGATTCTGGACTTAAATTTCTACTGTTTATGCTCAATTCTACTCCGGAATTTCTCAAATTGACATAATTGTTTGAGGCCATAGAATATCCGGTAGTAAGTGGAACCGGCACATCAAATACTTTATTTTTTGAATCTCGGACGTAATAATCTCCCGTGATGCTTACTCTGTCTTTGAACAGGCCTATATCGATCCCCACATTGAATTGCGGACTTCTTTCCCAGGTGATTCCCGAAGCGGATGCTGCTCTATAATAATCTGGATAAATGACCTGTGTGCCATTATAGGTGGTCTGTGTGCCGTATTGTCCATTATCCAGAACCGAGGTGGGATAAGTTCCATCGGTGATGAGCGATTGGTATTGTGCATAATAGGCACCTGGATCATTCCCTGTGATACCATAACTCGCTCTCAGCTTAAAATAAGAAAGCGTGTTTTTTATAGGTTTAAAGAAATCTTCTTCAGATATGTTCCAGCCCAGGGATGCGGAAGGGAAGGAACCCCAACGGCTATTAGCATTGTATCTTGAAGAGGCATCTGCCCTGTAGACAGCCTGAAAAAGGTATTTGCTTTTATAGTCATACACAAAACTTCCCATCCAGGATAAACGTGATCTTGTTTCAATTACATTACGCGTAAATAGGTTGGGACCGGCCGCAATTCCGTTCACCGTTTTTACAGCATCACTATTACCAACGCTACGACTCTCACTGTTGTTCGCAATGTTTTTCTCCATACCTTGTAAAAGCACCAGATTGAAATTGTGACCGCTTTCCAGAGATTTTGCGTAGTTTAAGGTGTTTTCCAGTTCCCACCTATTTCCCTGATAAATATAACTATAAGCCTCATTCTGCCCGCTGCCACTAAGTAGTTTTGGCTTGAAATAACTTCTGGTGTTATTACTGATGTTATAAGAGATGGTGCTTTTCAGATTTAAACCTGGCATAATAGTGTACTGTGCAGAGGTATTACCATTAATGCTCGTCGTTTTATCGTCATCCATCAGTTCGGCATATCTTCCTGTATACAGCTCTTCTTCATCTTGTCCGATCTTCCAGAAGGATGATGGGAAGCCCCAGGTGGTAAAGGGGTACTTGTTCTGATCACCCTGTCCGTGTTTGGCTTTGGTTAGCCCAACAAATAAGTTGGTTTGTACTTGTAATGATTTTACAGGGTTTACTTGAAGAAACAAGCTAGGCGTAACACGCTGTATGTCATAGCCCTTCATTACCCCTTCTTCCGAATAGCGATTGAAGGAGAACCGGTATGCAGAGGTTTCCGTAGCATTCGCAATACTGGCATCCACATTACTGATTAATCCAGTTTGTAAAAATAGCCCTTGCCAATCCGTATTATTATTGAAAGCTGCATTTAAGCTGTCGGTGAGCATCATGTTCAGATTGCCAAGTAAATTGTAATCCGCGTTTCCTGCATACAATAAACCCATTTTTAAATTTCTCTCAGCAGCACCTGTTTGTATGGGTTTTAAGGCGGGTTTATTGGCGATCCCAAAATAGCTGGCTACTCGTATTTGTGGCGGAGCTCCGATTAAGGGACGTTTTGTCTTGACAATGATTACTCCATTTGCTGCCCTTGCCCCATAAACGGCAGATGCTGAAGCATCTTTTAGGATATCTATGGATTCGATGTCATTTGGATTAATCGATTGAAGAGGGCTGCTTCCATATGCAGAGCCAATGTCGTTCACATCGTAGATCACACCATCAATAACATATAGAGGAGCGACATTCTGATTCAAACTAACACTGCTGGCCCCACGAATGTTCACGATTGTATTTCCTCCCGGTTCACCGGAAGTACTCAATACGTTTAGACCAGCAACACGGCCCTGTAACATCGCATCAAATGTAGAATAGGGTGTGTTTTCAAAGTCCTTACCTTTTACGGTGGCAATTGCCCCAGCAGTCTTTCGGCGTTGAACGTTTTGGTAGCCAATCAAAACCACCTCATTTAAGGATTTTAAATCTCCCTTTAACTGAATATTTAACGAATTCTTACCATCTACTGAACCTTCAGTACCAACATATCCAACAATACTAAAAGTTAGTACTTTGGGTCCGTCATCCTTTAATGTGATAGAATATTTACCATTCGCATCTGTGGATGTACCAACTGTTGTTCCCTTCTGTTTTACTGTTACGCCGGGAATTGGCGTGTTGGCGTCATCTGTTACCGTACCGGTAATTTTGTTCTGCGCGTAAGTGAACCAGGGAATCAGTAAAAAAGAGACTACCCCGAACACCCTTCTTAGAAAAAATGTAAAAGTTAAGTTCATTGGTTGTTTGGTTTATATTAAACGTTATATTGACGTTTATAAAGCTAGACTACTGTAACGTATTTAATACAGAATATCTTAACCAATTCAACCTGTTTTTTAACCCTATTTGACTTTAGGAAAACCGTTAAAAGCAATCAAAAAAATCACTTAAACGTTTTATTAATAGCATTTTAGAAACATAATAGATTTCTCCCTCACTTTCACCAAAATGTACTTACTTAGAACATTATTTTAAATCAACGTCCAGGTAAACTGAATGTCTGCCATAAGTATCATAAAATGGTTTAAAAACAACATCGCCAATCGTGAATTCTAAACGGTGAGCATCACCTTTAATTGACTTGCTAATATCAGCAGCGTCCAAAGTAATTTTACGCCAGTCCTTTCTTGCTTCTGGCTCCTGAGCGGCTAGCAAGATAGGTCCATAAAACAGACTGGCTATGTTCTGCTGATCCATTACCGGATCAAGATGAAACTGAAAAGGCATGCGCAGTTCGATGGTATCCCCATCCTTCCAGCTCCGGCTCAGACTGAGATAAGTTCCAGGATGCGCCTCTAACTTTTGCGGCTGGCCATTAATCAAGACAAAGAATCCCTTTGTAGCCCAGCCAGGAACACGGACATTGATATCAAATTTTCCGCTTCCTTTAACCGTCAGTTGCGTATGATCCGATTTAGGAAAATTTGTAGCTTGTATAATGCTTACCTTACGTTCCGTCCATCTCAATATTGAAGGGATATAGAGATTCACATATAAGGACTGGTCATCGGTACTTCTAAAGTAAATTGAATTCTGTAACTTGGTGCTACTCTCTATTGCAGTACCATTGCAACAGGTAAAGCCGGTCATCTTCGCATTCCCAAATTGCTTTACGGACCCGGGTCTGAGCGGTACATGATAAGTATTTGCAGGAGAGTGTTCATCAACTGATGCCAGAATATGGTTATACAATCCCCGCTCATAATAATCCATAAATGCTGTACGTTGATCGAAAAGAAAGAGTTCACTGCTTAATTTTAGCATATTATAGGTCGCACACGTTTCATTCTGCCCCCCTTCAGCGAAGCCATTCTCATAAAGCGTTCCGGGTTGAGCAACGAAACATTCCGCATTAGCGGGATTACGCGCTCCAGCAACCCCACCTATGCTATACGTGTAACCATTAACCACGTTATACCAAAAGTTATCCGCAATTCTATAATAGTCTTGATTATTAGACACCCTATACATTTCAATACTCCCGACAACCTGCGGAATATGTTGATTGGCATGCAATCCACGAAACAAATCCACATTATTTACCAATCCGCTAGTGTGATTTTTATCGCCGTAAAATACCCGGATGTTATCAAACTTTATCGCTGTTTGAAGATAATCCTGATTACCTGTTATTCGGTACAATCTTGCCATGGCCTCATTCATACCTCCAAACTCACCGGCGATATAGGTATTCCACATCTTGATAAGGGTATCAGTAGGTAACACATTCAACCGCTTATGAACCCAGTTGCCCATTCCTTTGGCCAAATCTAGAGCCTTTTTATTGCCACTAACCTCATAAACATCCATCAGACCTGCTAAAATCTTATGTAAAGTATAATATGGTGCCCAAACCTGATTTTTCTGGCCACCGTATTTAGCACCTTTCTCGAGCATAATAAACTGATCAGGCGGATAGGCGCTGATGAATCCAGTACCCCAGTTCCAATAATCTTTACGAATTCCCAGATCACTGAGATCAGAATCAAAACTTGCTTTACCAGGACCAAAGGGTATTGCAGCAGGGTCCGATACAAATGACCCACCAGCTACTCTGGGTCTGCCAGAAAGCTGTGATAATTCATATAAGGTATTGACCATATACTTCATTTTATTGGAAAAATTTTCATGAAGTGTCTTATCATAGCTTGTTCCGGCATAAGCCTGCGCTATTGCCGTAAGATAGTGCCCTGTGGCATGTCCTCGAAGTTTGGTATCCTGAGAGTCCCATACTCCGAGTGGCACAGCACCCTCTGGCTGTTTCTGGCCGAAAGCATGCCGGAACATGTAGAGAAAGGAATTCGGATCAGTTTTGGCCAGGGTAGATATGAATTTGTCCCTGTTTTCGGTAAATTTAGTTTGGTGACCCAAAAGATCATTACTCAAAGACACCCTATCGAGACCGAAAGTATTCAGTTTTAAAACCGGAGCAATTGATTTTTTTTGTGCTTCGACCGTAACAATCGCTTTGGGGCGAATTTGAGTACCAGGAATTTGCCCGTAAACAATATACTGTCCTGAGTTAAGAACCGAACTGTTGTCACTAGGCAAAGGCCATAAAACCCTCACTTTTGGCCCATTTTTTATCTGTTTGTAAGTAGCCTGAACATAATTGGGTAAGCGTGGCAAAACTCCGATCTCCGTAGCCACTTCCACATCAGCAACCTTTTCCAGATAGGCATTATATAGTTGTGGTTCTGTTTTCGGGAACTGCTGAATATCATCCTTAAAATTATTTACATTTACCCCATTGTCGTTAGCGATTCCGGTAGGATTCACTGAATTCTTGTAAATAGTTAATATCTGTGTTTTACTTAAGGCAACCCGATAAATACGAAAATCATGAAGCAACGCGTTCAGATTGGACTTCCCCGATTTCAAAGATTTTCCAATAAAGAGCATATTCCGATCATCCGGAAGTTGATTAAAAACATCCTTCAGCTCAGAGGGAATATCCTTACCTTCATCCACCGGTTTGCCATCAATATAGGTAATGATTGACTTAGATGAAACATCAATCACTATCGCAACATGAACCCACTTATTGATCTCAGGAGATGAAGTAACTATGCCATTTCCCCCATTCTTAGCTGAAGTTATCATAGTCTGAAAGCCTTTTTTGCCATCTATTCCAAACGGCACGGCGAAAAAATGGCTTGTTACACTCTTTCCAAAATCAAACAAATATTGACCAGGTTGATTGGAACGCGGTTTAATCCAGGCCGATAAACTAAGTGATTCTATATCCGCAAGTGACCCGGCCGGCAGGCTAATAAAGTCATTGCTGGCACCGGACAATGATAAAACCTTTCCAAATTGTAAATCATTTACAAAATGAGATTGTTCACCCTCGGCTTTCGCATGAAGATTATTTCGGGACCAGTCTTTAAGATCATCCTTAAAAATATAACGCGCTATCATACCGGTTTCGCCTATACCATCCAGTATCTGATCACCGCCTTGTGCTTTAGCTTTGTAGATGGACTCACTAAAAAAAGTGAAACACAACACAGTGTAAAAAAGCATGGAATAAACTTTCCCTTTTAAATTATTTTTTTTAGCAATAATCTTATCAATATAGCGGTCACATTTCATGATGTAAAACTATCAAGAATAAATTTTCGAGAGTTAGTGAATTTTAGCTTATGAAACCATAATATTAACACATATCAACTTTTAAGGTGCAGCAAGTGTCATCCTCTCATCCTCTCATCCTATTGTATAGATGACAAATGTTCATACTTATTTTATAGAAAGTCTTTATCGATAATAGAAAAATTAAATAGCCCGGGTCGTGTTACCCAACTACTAAATTTTAAAAACCATCCCTCGTCTAGAACCGATCAGCACTTAAGGGCAAACTAAAAGAAAAAACAGACCCTTTGCCCAATTCACTCTCTACATAGATTTCGCCATTATGGAAATGGATAAGTTCAGCACATAGATACAGGCCTATTCCAAAGCCTGAGATGGATCGACCATGTTCATCCTCCACCCTATAAAAGCGTTCAAATAAATGTGGGAGGTCACTCTGTTTTATACCAAGCCCCTGATCGGCCACACGTATGACCGCTTTATCTTCTTCTCTGTGGCAACTCACAACCACAGGCATCGCTCCTATGGTATATTTTATCGCGTTACTGATCAGGTTATCGATTACCTGACCTATCTTTTCCCAATCGGCCATCACCTTTAAATCAGGACCCGGGTCAAAGTGCACCGCATTAATGACCAATGGTATGGAGAAATTTTCGATTACTTCCAGAATCAAGTCATTGATCAGAAATACTTTTTTATCCAGATGTATTTTACCGGAATCTAAACGAGAGACATCCAGGAAGCCGTTAATGAGTCCTGCCATTTTATTCACTTGAGTATCGAGTTTAATCAGCGTCGCTGCACTAAATTCGTCAGATTTGATATTTGTTTTTCGCATCAACAACTGCACATAGGCTTTTAATGAGGTCAACGGCGTTTTCAGTTCATGACTAACCATCGCAATGAAATCATTTTTTCGGACCTCATCTTTCTTTTGTTCAGTAATATCCTGTAATATGCCACTGAATCGAATGGCCTGCTGATTCGCGTTGAATAATGCTTTCCCTTTAGCGCGCACATGCCTGGGAGTAGGATTGTTAGGGGATTGAATGACATAATCGATATCGTAATGCCCACCAGACTTATACTTCATGGCTTCAATTATGGCATCCATTACACGCTGACGATCGGATTCCGCAATGACAGCTGTAGCGTTACTCAGATCAACCTCTTCGCCCACAGATAGGCCGAACCAGGATTTTAGTCTTTGGTTTCCAATAAACCTGTTTGTTTGTGGATTAAGGTCCCAAGTACCAAGCTCAGCAGCCTCAATGGCAAACTCCAATTCTTCCTTGGTATGTTCAATGTCATAATAGGCATTTACCTTTTTAGTGGTTTCGGTGCAAATAACCAACACGCCGCCTATCTCTCCATTTCCATCGTCTACGCCGCTATAACTAAAAGTCCAGTAAACATCTTCCATTCTGCCATTGCGATAGATTGGAATAAGTTGATCTTCGCTCCAGGTAGAGTCTCCTCCTGTCATTACCTGGTCAATCAATGGCTGTATGGTTGGCCAAATTTCCTGCCAGCACATCACAGCTTGTTGGCCCAAGGCTGCTGGGTGTTTTCCATCATTCCCGAGGCTTGGACGGTAAGCGTCATTGTAAAATTGGATGAGTTCTTTTCCCCACCACAAAAACATGGGGAACTTTGATCTGAGGATAATGTTTACCGTAGTCAGTAAACTTTGCGGCCATTTTTCCGGACTGCCTAAAACAGACTTTGACCAGTCAAAGTTCCTGGTAAGATCTCCCATTTCACCCCCCTCTTTAAAATACCGGGCATTTGCTGATAAGCTGGATTTGATCAATGTATGAGCGGTTAGATTAGTAAATAAATAATGACAAATTGGTTCAAAATCATGCCAAAAGAGCAACTGGATAAAATCAGATCACTATCCTGAAAATCAATACGCCAATACCGCCCCTTTTACAACAACCTCAAAATCTTCAGACATTACGGCATTGAATACCCTGAAACGAATCTCCCAGGGATCTCGAACCAGATTCATGATATAAGCCCTAAACAATTTTTCAAAACGCTCAAAATCAATCCCATCCTTACAAACGACGAGGTATTGGTTATCTCCCTGAGCTATCGTCTCCCGAACATATGCTTCCCAATGTTGTTTAAGTTCTATTGGTAAAAGGTTAAAATGCTGGGTATCAATTAAACGCCCAATACCTTTAATCAGCTCTTGTGGAAGGATTACCTTTCCTTTGGCATACCACAGGCCTTCTAGCTTTTCCATGCAGCAAATCAGCTCACCAGCGTAAACAACACGCCAGGATTCCCCAGCACGAAATTGCAACACCTGGTAAACCACACCATTAACCCCATCCTGGAAAAAATTCAATTCAATCATTTGTCCCCCGATCCTTTATGCTCCGTAGCCATTAATTCTTCTTTTTTTTCAAATATGGGTATCAGCTTCTGCACAGTTTCCCTTTTGAACCTTCCAACTTCTCTCATAATATAAAAACTTAGATAATGACAAAGCTAGCACATTTCAAAATAAAATACTAATATTTTTAGTTTTTAAAACTATATCTTCTATATTTGCTAAAGAAAAACAACATCTAACCTTTTTAAATTAAAATCATGAAGAACACAGAAATAGAAGTAAGTACAGACCTAAAAAAATTCATTACCAAATTTGAGCCCAACAAATTCAAAATGCTGGCAAGAGGTATTGAAATCAGGGGCATCAACGACATACACCGCAGCATAGAACTGGCCAAAGCGTTAATTGACAGTATGAATTTAAAACTTGTTGTACACCATTCTGCGGAAATGGCTCAGTACCGGAGTTTTGAGGTCCTGAACGCTGAGCACAATGTGAATTAGTTTTTTTGTGGTTTTAACCCTAATGAGGCCTGCCCGGATTCGACATCAAAAGGAACTGAATTGTGGGAATGAACGATCAGCCATTTTCCGTTAAGTTTCTGGTAACAGGTCGTCTCCCGCCAGAACATATCCAGTATTTCCCCATCCTTCTTAGTGGCAAATACGTGGTTCAAATTATAACAGAAAGCAACATCCTCGCGCACCAGAAGAAAGGGTTCAGCGATTTCAAAACCAATGGGGCCTCCAGCAAATGAGGAGAACCAGTTTTCCAGGCGCGTGCTGATCCCATCCAGACCCGAAACCTGAAGTGGGCCAACCACATCGAATGAAACAATGTTATGCGCATAAAAAGATAAAGTCAGTCCCAGGTTCTTTTGTCTAATCGCTTCAAGTCGTTTATTAATTGTCCATAATATCTGGGCTTCTTGTACAGCAAATTGATCGTTGTTTTTCATAATATCATTATTAAATCGGCCACCATCGGGTGGAAGCTTAGTGATAACCGATTGGTAGCATAAATTGTTTCAACAACCTGCTAAGGTCTTCAAAAAGTCAAAACTAACGTTGGCGGTTATCTGAAAACTCAAATACCCCAAAACTCCTTATCTTTACATTAACACATTGTCTTTAAACAAGATGCATCTACTAAGGAA
>NZ_CAMLHF010000136.1 GCF_946479715.1 uncultured Pedobacter sp.
AGGAAATCGCCAACAGAGGCAAAACCATCACCGTTCGCAATTACACCGTTGAGCAACTCTTTGCTATCGCTTATGGAGCTGGTGCACCCATCAGTAAAGAACAGATCATTACAGAGGTAATGGAGCCTAAGAAGCTACAAGAGATTAGATGTTACAAGCTGTTTGTGCCTCAACAGCAAATAGCTCGTTTTTATACCATTATGCAGCAAAACCTGAATATGGAATTTCCTGACTACCTAATAACAATGGAGAAAAGAGGCAATGAAAACTGCATGATTATAAAAGACGTAGATGGTTAGCACATATTTTATGGTAAATGATATAAAGTTATTAGACAAAATACACTTACAGAAGTATTTGTACCTGCTCTCCCTGTTATGTTCCGGAAAAATTGAAGTGTCTGAATTTGAACAGGTATTTCTACAAATAAAAGCCCAGGATGAGTATTGGCTGTTGGGAAAGTTTGACGAGAGAATTGGAAAGGTTTTAGATACGCTTTATCTGGATGTGAGAGATTACTCCCTGGATTACTTGTATGACCGTGATGATTTTATCAATGTCAATTTAATTGATTTTAATGAAAATGAGGTAAAAATCAGAGCTAAAGAGGCCTTTCAGAAGTTACAGAAACTGCAAAGCATTAATAAAATTTAAGCTCAAACGTTCAATTTTTTGGCAATCAATTGGAGGGTGGTTCACTTTCTATGGTAAGTTAATGGCCTTTAAGTGGGGATTCTACGTGACCCTGTATCTATTTATGAGATTAACAACAATTAGTAGATAAAAAAGAGATTGAAAGTTTTAAAAACGATCAATCTCCTTGCGTACTCGAAAATTCTTATTTAACGAACAGCTTCATTGAAGACATGAAGCGAATCAGGGATATTCACAAATTCCAGACGTACTGGCGAACTTAAGGAAACTCAAACCGAACTATTTTAAATTCATTATGTAAAATGTGGATTTTGATTTATTTGTCAAATTAAAGCGTTAGCGTTTGACCATGTGATAGTCCAAAAGTTTAATTAATCATCTCCGAGAATTAGTTATTTTGGAATATGAATTACATGCTCCCCAACATTTCTTATTCTACATTTTTTGAGATACTGAATCATAGCTTAACTGCTATAGATCATTTGATCTTTTACTGAACTTACCAGCATACTAATTTACAGGAGCAATTTTGGCAGTTTTTGCTGATACCGGTGCAACTTTTGAAGCCGGGGCTTTGGTAAACTTATTGGTCTTTATTTTCGGGCTTGATAGCCGTTTTATTTGAATCAGGAACTGCAGGTGGTATGGTATCTGCACGTTTCTTATTTTTTTTCTTAAACAGGTTGTTCAATTTTTCCCCGGTTTTGTTTAATGCCTTATCCGTAGTATTTTCGGCGGTTTTGTTTACGGCTTTATCCACGATCTTATCAGTAGAGCGGTCAACTGAACTTCCCACAGCTGCTTTTGCTTTTTCTTTGAGTTTACTCAAAAACTGAGCTTGCGCTATCCCTCCAACCCCCAGGGTTAGAAAAACGATAAAAATTACTCTTTTCATAATCTTAATTTTTTAATAAAAATAGCGCTGCTAGCGGCGTAGGTCAATCATTAAAAAAGATGATTTTTTCTTATTAAATGGCAGTTATATTTCTGTCCGTATACCATTTACTATAATCAATCCCATAATCACCATAACTATCTGTTCCTGAATAATATTAAAAAGGTCAGCAAATTGCTTTGGTAATAACTGCAATAGCATAGGTACTTGTCTTTTTATCGGTAACCGATAGCTGCATGCCACCTTCATTGCCCATCTGATTATTGTAACAGTTTTCTAAACTCATCCAGGTTAAGTTGGTCAATAAAAGATTCTTTTACGCCCATTAAAAAATTATAATTTGGCTTGAAACGATACATTACATCGATCACTGCTGGTTTGGTACCATTGGGCGGATATTTTTTAAGGTATTCAGGGTTGACCTGATACAAACTGAAGCCTTCGGTGCCGGTATAAAATTCGGTGAAATAAAAATTACCATACACATCGCCCAAATACCGATTACGATCGACAGGTACAACAAAAGCTTTATTATCACCCGGTATAACAGCCTGCTGGTTCAGCCATTTTTCATCTTTGTTTGATAATAGGTTTTGTGCGGTGGTTTTTTTTCTTGCATTTACTTCATTGAATTCTTTTAAGTTCAATTCTGCATAGGCTATTTTATTTTTTACTTTCTCTTCGAGCTGAGGTACAATCCCCATTTTTTCCCGGTCATAATATTCCAGCATATCCTGTAAAAATTTCTTTCTTGTAATAGGAATTAAAAAAGGAATGTCGGTATGTGTAATAAAAGCATGGCGATATACAAAATCGTTATTTACGGTTACGAAACCAGAATTGGGAAATGTAATCCCATATCCTTTGCCTGGCTTATTTTCTACAACAGGATATTCACTAAGGCCGCCCACAACTTCACTATTCAGATCAATAAAGCCCTTTCCGTTATTGATCGCATTTACCACCCTGCTGTCTGCAAAACCACAGTAATTAAATATGGAAATAGACGGGGCGTTTACACTCTGGGTATTTGCCGGGATTTTATACGCAGCGGCATTTCCTGCATAAGAATTAAACACCGTTTGAAACAATGGATTTCCATTTACCCTAAGCACGCCCTGATATTCATCTACAATGGCCAGCTTATGTGTTTGCACATTACATACAAATGCATGAAAACCCAGGTTATACGTATAACTACAGGTAGAAAACTGATTATAATATGCTTTAGAATTTAGACCGAAGCTGGCTTTGGCCAGCCCACCTGTAAATTGCAGCTTTGGTTTGATTAGGTTTTCAAATGCCTGCATCATTTTTTGTGCATTGGCTATCTCCGTTGAAGAAATACCTTCTTTGCCCCCACCAGTTACACCTCCAATATGAGCATCCCAAAACCTTCCAGGTTCTTTTAATACACTCTCTGCGGTACAATTATCTTTATTGATTTTCGCCTCCCATGCTTTAAAACTGGTTTGTGACTGAGCAATAAACCCACAAAATAACAAGCTGATAAAAAATATTTTTTTCATTTTTAATACATATTTCATTGTAAAAATAGAAAGCTTATCAAAGCAGGTCAATCATTAAAAAGAATGATTTAACATGCCCTGAAATTTATAATCAACAGCGTGTCAACCGCTTAATTTTTCAAAAAACTGCTACCAAAACTTGTAAAGCCGGGACCAGCGGAATTGAAGCCACCATTTACACTTACTGTTACGGAACCTAAATCTGCAGAAGCACTTCCAAATCCACCATCATTAATTTCTGCTCCTGCAGATCCTGTCACTATCAGATCTACCGGGTTCATATTGCCATCAAATTTTATAGTGGTCTCTACAGAAGCACCAACTTTTCCTCCAATATTCTTGGTTATCTCAAAGTCTTTGTCTTTACCTGCTTTTGCAGACAAACTATGCCCGGTAGTTTCCCATGTTACGGGATCATAGTTTTGACTATAGGAAAATTCTCCAGCTTTAAAATCAGTTTTCATCTTCAATCCTTCACAATTAAACTTTCCGGCAAACACCATGGCATCAAATCCAAAATTCACTTCGCAATGCTCCCTTTCCCATACTTGTATTTTGCCTTTTGTTATATTATTTGTTTTTAAATAATCTCCGCAAGGTTTTGACAAACCTCCATCAACATACACCGGAAAAAGTTTGCGAAAACTATACAGATCGTTGAGGTATCCAACATAAGCCTGATAATTTACAGGTGTAGGGTCTTGCATAGACTGCATTATTATTGTATTCCAAAACAGGTATTCCTGCAAACGCTGATTCATCAGGTTTTCCATACTGTGGATGTATTGACTGTATATCTCCGCTGATTTTCTCAACCAGGTACTTTGTCTTTCTTTTTTCAGATTACAGAGTTCATTGTCAATTTGAACAGCCCTTGTATTTGCTGCACCTTTTCCTTCTCCGTCATCCAGTTTACTTTTCTCTTTTACAAGTGCATCAATTTTATTATCAAAACCCGTTATTAATCCCTGTTTCAATTCTTCAATGCGTTGATTCGCACTAGCTGCTTCTTTTTTCATACGGCTTATATAAGAAACACTGTATTGCGGATTATCAATAGCATTGAGCATAAGTACGGCCTGGGCCATAAACGGACTGGCAAGTCCTGCCTTCATATCCTGCACCATTTTAGCAGCACCAGGTTTACCCACATTGGCAGCTACTTGTTGTGCTTGTGCCATTCGTTTATTCATGTTGTCTGTCAATTCTTTTTCATAATTCTTTTGGAATTGTACACCTGCTTTTTTTGCTTCAGCAATAGTAGCATCGAGGTTCAAAAAAAAGCTATTTATAGCAGGATAAGCGGCTACTGCACCTTCATAACTATCCGGTATATCAGGTATAATAAATCGTTTGGTGATGCTATGGTCTTTATAAAATTGCTTGAAATTATTGCGTATGGATCTATAAACAGATGACTTATCGGTTGTTGGAGACAGCTGTTGCAAAAGGTTAATATTTTGCGTGGTAGCACCACCATGTGCAATGGCTTTTTGAAGATAGCCAGCGCATAGCGATTTATCACCTTGTTTTTGTGCAATCAATGCCAATGACCTATATGCCTCGGAATTGGTCGAATCTTTTGTAACTGCAGCAACTAACATTGTTTTTGCTTTATCTACATTGCCAACACTAAGCAAAGCCTGCCCCGCGTTGTTGAGGACTGTGCCACTATTAGGCAACAACTTTTGGGTATACAATAATATAGGCAGCGATTTATGCGCATAACCCGAAATGGTAAGCAAGCTGCCCAGGTTATTCAGGGAAACCATATCATCTGGATTGGTCATGCAGGCATTCAGCAAGAGATACAATGCTTTGTCTAATTCATTATTTGCCCAAAACACCATGGCATACTTTCCGGTTTTTTCGCCTTTGTTCATTAGGTTTTTTACTGCGCTTTTGCTTTCAGGCTTTATCAGTTTATCCGCTTCGGTAAAAATGGGTGTAAGATAAGCCGTTAGCTGCGGCTTGGTCTGTGGTGTGGTGGCAACTTTAAGTTCAGAAATTTTATCAGGAACAAGATTAGGGTCGGTACTCCGCAGCATTACATTCGTGCTGCCTTTTGCATTATCGTCCAAACCCTGCTGTGCACTTTGCATGGCTTTGTTGGCACCCATTTTTTCCATCATATCTTCAAAATTCTTTCTGGCCTCCGGGCTCATGGATGCTTTTTTAGCCTCCAGTTGTTTTTGGGCTTCGGCCATTTTTTTTCTGTCTGCCTCCATTTGCTCTTTAGAAGGCTTTTGGGCAAAAGAAATGCTGCTAATGAACATCAGCATGACTGCGATTAAATATTTCATACCTTGGTTTTGTTTTTATCCGATTAAGGAAGAATTAATTTTTTATTCCTGCTTTCCTGTTTCAAATTGGCATAGTAATTAAATCTTTTGAAAAGGAAATACAGTTTCTATTTTGTTTTGATCATAATCACCCTTATACAAATTCATTAAATTTCTCCATTCATTATTACCATATTTCTTTGAATAAAATCTAATGAAGTATTTACTTCCTGCACCTGAACTAGTTTTTCTTTCCAGTACATTTCCTTTAAAAGCAAACACACCCTCACCTTTAAATTGTTTGCTTTTAATTAGGTCATTGTAATAGTCATAACCCACCGTATAAGAAGATTGTGTTAACACATAATATTTTCCTTCTGCGGTGTAACTGGTAGCAGCAATTAAACTATTTCCGTACGACCCGCTGCTTGAAGCCCAAGTGCCTGTCAGCTGTTTTTTATAATCCACATTTTTATCGGCAACACCATTTATTTTCAAAGTGAATAAAAGAAAATTTAGAGCCATTTCAGATTCACTGCCCAGTATCTTATCAGCAGTATTAATGATGGCTACGTTTGCACCTACCTGTATAATCAGCAACGTAGCTTTTAGAACGTCACCCCCAGGTTTAGTAATGCTATTGCTTAACATATAATAAGGCAGACCCTGGCAAGTAACTCCTTTTTCGTGGTCTCCTTTTTCGAATAACTGGTTGTTAGAACTGTTATACAAACTCCAACCATCAAAAACCTCAAAGAAAATATGCTCCATATCATTTTCTAAACTCCCTGATGATCTTACCATATTCATTAACTCAATAATTCTTTTTCCTGTAGTTGTATTTTTTTCCAGTGTCAAACTATTTCCACTTTCATTTAAACTCCAGGTTGGCGGAACAGTAATTGAATAGACATTTTTGCTTCCCGAATCGGTTATATAATTTGTGGACGAAGCCGTGTTTTCAGTAACAGGTTTTTCAGTTGCCGTTTCGTTTAAGTCCAGACTTTTTATAAAATCCAATATTTGGTTTTGATATTTATCGGTATTGGTCATGATTACCATGTTGGTCATTTTGCCATTTCCTGTAGCCGTTATCAGCGTTACCCATCCTTTATTGGCGCCATCGGTATAACCGGCCTGTCCCGAAATAACATTCCATCCTTTTTCAGTAGCAGGCGCCTGCATGATTGGTTCCCCAGAAACAGACACGGTACCTTTTACCAGTTTTTCCCAACTGTCGGTAAAGTTTTCGTTTGCCGGTGCTGTGCTTGCTGCCGAACGCAGAATAATAGCAGCTGCATAGTTTCCTTTTCTATCGTTTTTGGTGGACAGCTGAATGCCATTTGCCATTTCTGTTTTATCCCAACCACTGGGTATAGTATAGTTTACTGCATCAAAAGTCTGCTTTTGGGCAAAACAAGTATAACTTACCATCAATAGCAGGTTAAACAGGAGAATGTTTTTTATTGGTTTCATCTTTTTAGAGTTATCATTTCTCAAAAATCATTTCAGAAGGCCGGCAGTTATACATTAATGATCTAACTGGGACAGTCACAAATAATAATAACATCAATCTTTTACACAGCGTACTGAATAGCCATTATATTTAAATCCAGATGAGATATCAACTTCTATATATGAGTGATACAATCGAATTTCATCGCCGGCTACTCCACCAGATACTCCACTATCCTCTGTAGAAGCCCAGTAATAGCCAATCAAAGACAAGTTATTAAAGTTCCCATGGGCGAAACGGTATCCACCCGGAAGAGCTGAAAACCCGCTGCTGTTGGTTGCACCAACATTGGGCGTACTCCAATAAAGTAAGTCTTTTAAGGGGCCCCCTGCTGAGTATTTGCCATTTAAGAATGTTACCAATGTTATCCATTCATCCTTTGTAGGTACATGCCATCCTGCAGGTGCTATATTGTCGCTGTTGTTCACGGCATACCAATTATACAGCTTACCATAAGGATTATTATTTTTACTGTCATTGTTATAGTAACAATAGGCTCCTTTTGTAAAGGCATCCCATGTTTGCGAATCAGGAGCAGTTAGTATCTCAGCGCCGTTTCGGTAATGCGTAGTTTTCAGATTCTCCACCATCCAGCATTGTGTACCGATAGTAACGGTATGATACACGTTACCGTCCACATCGGTAACAGTTCCACAATTAGCCAAGCCTGTTGTGGTAAAACTTATTTCGTTACCATAAGCGGTGCCAATGCTGTTGGTTGCATATGCCCGTACATAGTAAGTAGTATTACTGTTTAGGCCTGTAAGGTTGCTTGTAAAATTGCCTGCGCCGCTCCCATCTGTTGTTTTATCATTGGCAATAGTAGGATTGTTGTTTGTACTCCAACACACACCCCTTGCAGTAACCACGCTGTTGCCTGTGTTGGTAACCGTGCCGCCTGAAACGGCTGTTGTATTGGCAATGCTGCTGATGGTTGCCGTGCTTACGATAGGCAACTGCGGTGCCACATCTATTACTACAATATAGCCGGTTTTTGTTTTGGTATTGCTGCCGTCGGCATTTGTTACAGTAAGCGTTACATTGTATGTTCCCGCAGCGTGGTATTGAATATTGACCGGATTTTGCAAAGTAGAAGAAGACGGCGTACCTCCCGCAAAGCTCCACGACCACGATGTAGGATTGCCGGTAGATAAATCTGTAAAGCTGGTCACCGAATCTGTTTTAATACCAGTAACACTTGCAGAAAAATCTGCTGCCGGTAAGATTGCATTGTCCTTAATCTTGGTGCAGGAAATAATTAGCGTACTGCATAACATCAAAACAAACGGCAAGAATTTTAAATCTCTCATGATTTCATTTTTTATGCAGTAAAAGTAGATAACTTACCAAACCGACGTAATCATTAAAAAAGATGATTTTTTATTATACGCTTTTAAAAAATCATTAAAAAAGATGACGGAAAATATGGATCCACAACATTTTATTTGCGTTGTAGAAAAATGTAAATTAGGGTATGAGAAAATCACTGCTGATATTATTTGCAGGCTTTATAAGTTTTGCCTCTCAGGCACAAGGATTGAATAGAAACAGTCTAAAACGAACTATTAACTATAACAAAAAAGATAGCAATACTGTAAATGTTTTATATCAATATGGAGAAACGTACGGACAAGACAACCCTGATTCTGCCACTTTTTACTATAACAAAGCAAAAGAGCTTTCTCAAAATATAGGATATAAAAAGGGTGTTGCAACTTATGCAAGCTATCAAATAGTAATATTGAATAATAAAGGTTTATTTAAAGAGGCTTTGTCTCTTACTCTTGATGCCCTTGATATTTTTAAAAAATATGGGAACAAAAAAGACTTGTCGGTTGCCAATTTAAATGTAGGTAGTGAGTGGGAATATCTTTCCGATTTTTCTACTGCGTCGGAATATTATTTAATTGCAAAAAAATATGCAGAAGAAATTGACGACAAAAAAATGCTACGAATAGCAAACAATAATTTGGCTTCTGTATTTATAAATTTGCAGGAATATGCCAAAGGTCTTGAGTATGCAGAAAAAGCATACAAACTCGCTGTAGAATTAAATAATAAAACTGCGCAGGCTAATACACTATGCAATATCGGAACCGCCTCTAATAACCTTAAAAATTATGATAAAGCCATAAGCGTATTTCGGGAAGTAGGAAAAATAGGTAAAGAAGAAAAGGACAACATCAACATTGTAAGTGGGTGGTTAGGTATAGCAGATGCCTTAAAGGGTAAACAAATGTATGCATTGGCAATAAAATATTATGATACAGTACTTTATTTTTCAAGACAAAAAGAATTGCCTGAATATACTTTGTATGCCAATATGGGCATGGGACAAACTTTAATTGAATCAAGAAAATATTTAAAAGCAGTCCCTTATCTCAATGAGGGAATCAACCTAGCTCATAAATTTGGTTCAAAAAATGAGTTAAGCTCCTTATACGAATATCAGTCTAATTTGTACAAAGGAGTAGGAAAACTTGATAGCGCATTGGCATATCGTCAAAAGTTTGAGTTACTACGAGATACTATATTAGGAGAAAATACCAAAAATACTGTAGCAAACCTAGCAGCCAAATACGAATTTGAAAAAAAAGAAGCACAGATTAAACTGCAACAAGCGCAGCTTCGCCAAAAATCTATCCTCAATTATATTCTTATCGGCAGTGCGCTTGCCATATTAATTATTTCACTGCTAGGTTATCGCAACTATACTCATCACCAAAAACTACAGCAATTAAAAATTGATGAATTAGAAACCGAAAAACAACTTACCGCTACAGAAGCAGTACTAAAAGGTGAAGAACAGGAACGTACCCGCCTGGCCAAAGACCTGCACGATGGATTAGGAGGCATGTTAAGCGGTATAAAATTCTCATTGGGCAACATTAAAGAAAATTTAATCATGACCCCAGACAATGCCCATGCTTTTGAACGCAGTATTGATATGCTGGACAGCTCAATTCAGGAAATGCGGCGCGTTGCACATAACATGATGCCAGAAATGCTTGTAAAATACGGGCTCGATACTGCGCTGAAAGAATTTTGTACGGAAATGGACCGAAGTAGTATGATCCGCATCAGCTATCAGTCTGTGGGAATGCAAAACACCGAAATCTCACAAACAACCTCAGTTACCATTTACCGCATCATACAGGAACTTGTCAACAATAGCATTAAGCATGCCCAGGCTGAAAATGTACTGGTACAGTTACATCAGTCCCAGCAGGAAAATTTATTGGCCATAACAGTAGAAGACGATGGAAAAGGTTTCAATACTGATCAGCTGAAACAAGCTAATGGAATGGGCTGGCTGAATATCCGAAACCGTGTTGAGTTTTTAAAAGGGAAAATTGATCTGCAGTCCTCAGTTGGTAAGGGAACTTCGGTAATGATCGAAATTAATATTTGATAAATAATGAAAGCAGGTATTTTTGTAGTAGACGACCATTATATGGTCATAGAGGGTATTCATTCTCTATTACAACATGAAAAAACACTGGACTGGATGGGGCATGCCACCAATGCCGAGTCCTGCCATAGTTTTCTAAAATTGCACCAGCCAGAGGTGATCTTAATGGATGTAAACCTGCCTGACAAAAGTGGAATAGATTTATGTAAAGAAGTTAAACAACTGTATCCTTTAATAGCAGTCCTCGGGCTGAGCACATTTAACCAGCAAGCCATCATCCGCAACATGATGGATAATGGTGCATCAGGTTATGTGTTAAAAAACGCGACCAAAGAAGAGCTGATGGAAGCCATAAATACCGTGTTAAAAGGCAAAGTGTATTATAGTCAGGAAGCTTTCAGTTCATTGCGAAAACCTGAGCCCCATCAGCTCCTAATTACCCGAAGGGAAAAAGAAGTTTTATTGTTAATCGCAGAAGGACTGACTAATGCAGAAATTGCAGAAAAACTTTTCATCAGTGTACCAACTGTAAACACCCATCGCAAAAGCTTGTTAGAGAAGTTTGATGTAAAAAACACGGCTATGCTAATTGGTAAGGCAACAAAACTAGAGTTAATTTAGTTGCCTTTTTTCATAAAAAAAATTGCGAATGACAGATTGAAGAGTTTTACAGATAGGAAAATTCCAATTAATCAAGCGATTGCTGTAATGGCAAAAAAGAATATCCAGATGAACGAAGATGGGGCCACAGTCATTTTAGACTTTTTATATCGGATTGCAAAAACTTACAATTTTGACAACATTAAAAGAGTGGAACCGTAAGTAGATATCGAATCAACAAAAAACGCTAAAAAACCACCTTAAATACATATTCTAGACTATATTTCAAAAGGGTCTAAAAGTTTTTTAGCAGAAATCGAACCAAGAAAAACAACAGAACAATGATCTGGCTTATAGATAATTACCGTCATAAAAAAAGGAAACAACTGGAATATGTTGTTTCCTTGCGTACCCGAGAGCAGATTCGAACTGCCACGCCGTTGCCAGCACCAGCCCCTCAAGCTGGCGCGTCTACCAATTTCGCCACCCGGGTATCTTGCTGCAAATATATATTTATTCGCAATATAATGTTAACCCATCATAAGCTAATTTAATATTATTGGGTAATTCTTTTTCAACAACCTCATGAAGTCCCATATTATGGCTTATATGCGTAAAATACGTCTCCTCTGCCCCTATCTTCTGCGCAAAGGTAATGGCTTCATCTAATGTAAAATGAGATATATGCTGTTCCTTCTGCAAAGCATTTACCACTAGTATCTTAGCACCTTCTATTTTAGCAATTGTCTCTTCAGAAATAGTTTTTGCATCTGTGATATAAACAAAATCATTTATCCTGAATCCTAATATCGGAAGCTTATAATGCATTATATCCAGCGGTACTATCATTGTCTCACCAACAGGAAAAGCTTCGTTAGCTATGGTATTTAAATCAATTTGTGGTAAACCTGGGTAGTGTGCTTCAGCAAAAATGTAAGAAAATTCCTTTTTTAAAGCATGCTGAACACGTTCTGTTGCATATATCTCGATGTTCTTTTTCAACAGATAATTAAAGGGTCTGATGTCGTCTAAGCCTGCCACATGATCTTTATGCTCATGGGTAAACAAAATAGCATCCAGATCTTTAACATTTGCCCTAAGCATCTGGTATCTGAAATCCGGCCCGCTATCAATAACAATGGTCCTATCGCCTGTTTCTATCAGTACAGATACCCTTAAACGCTTATCTTTATGATCGGCAGACCGACAAACTATGCAATTACATGCAATAACAGGAATGCCCTGCGAAGTACCTGTTCCTAAAATCGTGATCTTCAAAATAGAGGAGTTACTGTCATAACACCAAACTTAGAAAAAATTGTTAAAAAAATACAATCTTACCTCAAGTCAACCACCTCTACACCCGGATATTTCTTAGCATCAAAAGCAAATGTAGATTCAGGAACCTTAACATTAGGCACAAATGATTTTATAGAATAAGCGTACTTGCTGCCATTCTTATCAAAGATCAGCACATTAGAAATCTGCTTAGCTACCTTATCAATACTTAAACGAATCTTAAAAAAAGATTTCTTAGTATCTATGGGCGATAAGTCAATCATTTGATAAACCTTTCCAGCAACTTTACTATCCCCTGTATACAAATATTTATACCCCTTTTCATAAAGTGTAAAAATCTTTGCTGGGTTTATTACATCATCACTGTTGTCAACATTTGTAAGTTGTACTTCTTTATCATCCTTCAAATAAGTCCACTGGCTTTTCCCATCACTTATTAAATCCTGATTAGTCATGGCAACCTTGTATTTATTGGCACTGGCCTTGGCATACAATGTGCCTTGCTGAGTTTCTTTAACTTTTGCTTGTTGATTATCTACTGTAAAAGTGAAATCGGCTTTAACAACATCGTACAAACGATATTTTTTACTTACCTCTGCTAATATGGCTTTTGCCTTGGCATCGGTTTGAGCGTAAGAGGACAAGGTAACTCCCAACACAAACATCAACAACACTATCTTCTTCATCATGTTCTTTAATTATTTATTAAGCTCATTCAAGAACTGTTCCAAAGCGTAATCGTCGGGTATTAAAACTTCTCTTGCCTTACTTCCTTCAAATGGGCCAACCACTCCCGCAGCCTCCAGTTGATCTATAATACGACCTGCTCTATTATAACCAAGTTTTAATTTTCTTTGTATTAAAGATGTAGAACCTTGCTGATGCATAACGATTAATCTGGCCGCGTCTTCGAACATGGCATCCCTGTCGTTCGGATCAAAATCAAGCTTAGCTGATTCTGCTGCCTCGTCAATATATTCTGGCAACTGATAAGCTTCCGGATAACCGCGCTGAACGCCAATAAATTCAGAGATCCTATCAACTTCCGGTGTATCAACAAATGCGCACTGCAGCCTGATCAGGTCATTACCTGTAGATAATAGCATATCTCCCCTACCAATTAGCTGATCTGCACCACCGCTATCTAAAATAGTTCTGGAATCTATTTTAGACAATACCCTGAATGCCAAACGTGCCGGGAAGTTGGCCTTAATAGTACCCGTAATAATATTTACTGAAGGACGCTGGGTTGCAAGCACAAGGTGAATACCAACCGCACGAGCAAGTTGTGCCAACCGGGCAATAGGTGTTTCTACTTCTTTACCGGCAGTCATCATCAAATCTGCAAACTCATCCACTATCAGCACTATATATGGCAAAAATCTATGCGAGTTATTCGGATTTAATTTCCTTTTAATGAATTTCTCATTGTATTCCTTCAAATTCCTAACCTGCGCATCTTTTAACAGATCATAACGCTGATCCATTTCAATACAAAGAGAATTTAAGGTATTAATTACCTTTTTGGTATCTGTAATAATGGCATCAGCCTCACCTGGTAGCTTTGCCAAAAAGTGACGCTCTATTTTATTAAATAAGGTTAACTCAACCTTTTTAGGATCAACCAATACAAACTTAAGTTGCGAAGGATGTTTTTTATAAAGTAACGATACCAAAATGGAGTTAATACCTACCGACTTACCCTGCCCGGTGGCCCCGGCTACAAGCAAGTGGGGCATTTTGGAAAGGTCAGCGATATAAACCTCATTAGAGATGGTTTTACCAAGTGCAATAGGTAAATCCATTGTAGTTTGCTGAAACTTCTCTGTAGCAAGAATACTTCTCATCGAAACCATTTCCGGGTGCATATTAGGCACCTCAATTCCAATAGTACCTTTACCAGGCATTGGTGCAATAATACGTATTCCTAAAGCCGCCAAACTTAAGGCAATATCATCCTCAAGATTTTTGATCTTCGAAATACGGACACCGGGTGCCGGGATAATTTCATAAAGCGTAACCGTTGGTCCAATTGTAGCCTTAATCTTATCAATTTCTATGTTATAATGATTTAAGGTTTCAACAATCTTATTCTTATTGGCTTCCAACTCATCTGCATTAACAGATATTTTATTAGAACCATAGTTTTCCAATAAGTCCAGATGAGGATATTTATAACTGGCCAGATCCAATGTAGGATCATAATTGCCAAATTGCTCAACAAGCTCTTCCGATTTCTTATCTTCTTCAGTTTTTTCAATAGTTAATTCCGGCTCAGCCTTAGGAACTTCCAGAATCGGAGATTTAGGTCGCTCATCAACTGAAGGCGAAAGCACAATTGGCGGATGCATAACATTTACCGCCTGAGTAAATACTGGTGGTTTTTCCTCCTCAACTTCCCTTTCTTCAAATCTCGATGGAGTAACTACAATGTTCTGCTCTTTTTTGCGCTGATTACCTAGTTTATCATTAAGTGTAAATTCAACCGGCTCAGAGGGCATTTCGTTTTCGAGCTCAATATTATCAGGCGTTTCAGGAACAATTCCGCCACCCTGTTTACGCAGAGGTAGTTTAAAATCTATGTTATAGGCAATTATTAAAATCGTTAACCCTAAAAAGGCAATTAATACTCCTACTCCTGCAGTCCCAATCTGGGCAGTCAGTAATTTATTAGTCCAATAGCCAAACTCACCTTCTAAAAAATGAGGGGCATTAGAAAAGAAAGCGTGACAAAACCCGAAGGTTAAAGAAATAAACAACAAAAAGAAAAGACTATAACCCAATGTTTTTTCAAGGGCGAATATTTTCACTTTAAACAGCAATCTGTATCCAATAACAAAGAATACAAATACAAAAAGAAAAGAGGCCACACCAAACCATTCGTAAATAAATTGATGGGATAACAATGCACCTATCTTGCCAAGCCAGTTCTGCACTACCGGAGGAATATTTACCTGTTGCAGTTCCTCGTAAGTTTTAAACAAATTA
>NZ_CAMLHF010000137.1 GCF_946479715.1 uncultured Pedobacter sp.
CTTATTTCTGACCAGAATACTCCGTCTCACTTTTTTCAATTAAAGCTGAGATCACCGGACTTACCAGCAAAAGCACCCAAAAGGCCGCAACAAATCCAAAAACAACCAACAGCCTTTTCATCAGGTTCAGGCTATCCAGGAAATACAGCAAACCTAAAATGAAGCTAAAAATAATCGCCTGTCTGCCCAGGTGAAGTACAATGGTTACAAACAATACCACACATACCACCACCCATTTCTTACTAAAAGCATATTTTATTTTCGAAATAGACAGGAAATAGGCAAGGTAAAGCGGCCCGGCCCCAATCAAGGTAAGCCTTATTCTTGAGATCCCCCTGCTCGTATCGATCTCCTTATCCAACTCCCCATAGCCTTTAAACAGCCTGAAAGGAGAAACCGCCAGACCCACATAAAAGCAGACCAGGTAAATGGCCACAAACACCCATATAAAGCGTTCCACCTCTTCCATTTCAGGTCGTTTCTTTGCTAAATAGAAATAAAACAGGAACGAAAAATTAGGTATGGTCGAAATGAAGGTATCCAGTAATCCTTGTTTCCAGAACAGCGTTGCACAAAATATGGAGATGAAAGTAAACAGCGACATCGTCCTTATGATGTAAGAGAACTTGTCCCTGTACGAACCGAATATGTAATTTCTGGAATAGAAGATCATTCCGGCTAACAGCACATAATAGAATGCCTTTAGCAGGTCATCGTTTAAATTCAATGGCCTGAAAAAGAAGAAGTACGAAAGATTAAAGATCAAAATGAATGAGATCAATTTTGACTTCTTCTCTATCTGTTCCTCGGGTAAAAGTTCTTCAGTAGCTGTCATTTAATATTTATTACAGGGAGTCAAATAGAAATTTAATTGAGTCTTCCCTACGTTCACTTAATAATTTCGAAGGATTGGTATAATCAATAGGGGCAGTTACATCAGCTATATCTTCAGCACTTTTGATCAGGCGATCCTTCAGTCCCAGCGTATCCAATAAATTCAATACCCTGTAAGGGTTAGAATTCTTATAAATGCTATAAAAGCTCTTTTTGAAAATAAGGGAAAAAGTGGTGCCGTGAAAGGAATTAGTAACCACATATTTAGCATTATCAAACAACCAGATGAACTCATTTGGCCCCACATCTTCCAGGCATATGTCTACCAGATTGGCCTTCTGCTTTTTACTGCTGATGAATACTACCTTGCAACCTAGTTTTTTAGCAATGTCTTTCGCCAGGTTAATGCAAACACTATTGTTATCAAAAGTATAGATCAGCACATAGTCCTTCGGTATTTCACGTGAAAGCGGCTTGGCAATCGTCCTCCATTCCTCACCGGTCAGCAATAAGGTCGGATCCACTACCACCTTCACATCTTTATCCATAAAGGTTGCAATCTGGTCCTTTAAAAACTGCTCCCTTACCGAAATGTTCTTATACGCACCTAAAGATGCAGTTAAGGTCTTCCTGTCGCCATTGGCAAACTTATGCGCACCCGCACTGGAGGCGTACGACAATCGCTTTACCCTATCATTTCCAAAGGCCAGCAAGTAAACAGGGTCCAGCTTTCCTCCGGTAAATTGAGGGTTCCAGATCTGGTCGCTTCCGCTGATTAAAACATCATATTTCTGACTGTTCACATCCACCTCTGTAATGCTCTTATAAGAACCTTTACTCAATGGGATATATTCAGTAATAAACTCCTTGATCTTATTTTCTTTTTTAACACCTTTCTGAAAAATAAAATGCTTCACAAAATGTTTGGCATTCTGTTTTAGTGATCTTCTGCCGTCGTACAGTTTATGATTGTATTTCAGGTCAAGGTCCTGCTGCTGATAATCGATACACTCTATATTATGTGTTTCCAATGCCCTGCATAAGCCATAAGCCTGTAAAACGCCTCCATAATTGTAAACATTATGGAAGGTAACTAACCCAATATTCTTTGTTTGTTGGTCTTTCATACTTATAAAATTTTAACCACTTCTTCTGCATCCAGCCTTGGCGAGGACGCTATTTTAATTTTCTCAGGCAGGTATCCGCAGGAAACCACCAGACCCACTCTTTCATTGTTCGGGATACCCAACAGCTGTCTTAATTTTAAATCCCTGTGTACCTCCACACTCCAGTTCAAAGGGCAGGCCCCTATGTCATATCTGTGCAGCGCATATAATAACGACATCGCAAACATTCCTGAATTCACAAAGGATTCATTTCTGTCATTCGGGCCCTGGAAAACTGAAATATCAGCTGTAATTACAAAGAGCGTATCGGCCAGATGTCCAAATCCCCTGTTGCCATATTGCAGTTTCAGTACCTCATTCTTCATCTCAGCTGATCTGACCATGTAAATACGGTTCACCTGTCTGTTGCATGAAGTAGGCGATTTTAACGCCAGTCTTACGCACTTCATCAACACCTCTTCCGGAACCACCACATCGCTGTAATTTCTGGAGCTGTATCTGGAAAGACAGAACTTATCGAACGACGATTCCCTGTGGGCAAAATAAACGTCCCTGTCAAATTCGAATTGCTTTGGCGTTTCGTAGGCGGTAATTCTCAGCCTCAATTTGGCTACCTGATCGGTAATGGCCTGCTTTAAGGTAAAGCTTCTTTTGTCGTGGAATTCAACATATTCTTCCAGTACATTCATGGAATGAACAAACTCCAGACTCGATAAATTGTATTTTTTATCCAAATACATATTCATCATATCTATCAGTTCAAGCACAACAGGCTCACCAAATCCAAGTCTGGTATCGGGCATAGTGAGCCCCTTTTCCAAAACATGGTAATAGATGGTTAGCTTGCCTTTTAGTTTGTTTTCAGTATCGAAGGTTTGATAAACATTCGAATTCTTAATAAATCGATTAAAATCGTAAGCATAAAGTTTCGACAACTTGGCTATGATTTTAACTTTTTTCGGGACGATTTTTTTTATGAAAGACATATAATTAAATTTTATTATCTTATTTATTTTCCGGCGAATTTCACCTGAATTCCGGATAACTTTTTAGTCAGGCCTTTTGCAATTCCTGCAACCATATCACGCTCAGCTTGTACAAAGCCGTAATTCCATATCAATAATGAGGTAGAGCAGAAGCTCAGTACCAGTACCACACCCAACCTAATAAAGCCCTCCGGCATAAAAAGTCCCGGTATAAATGATACCCCTATTCCAACTGCAGTAATCACTGCTACCTTTAAAATTATATTCTTGAAAAAAGAATTTATAGACAAGCCGGTCAGGGTATGAACAATCCTTAACCTGATCACCAGCGAAATCGCTTCGAGGCATAAACCACCAATTAAAACTGAATAAGCGGGATAACCAGATCTAAGCAGAAAATACGAAAGCGGCAAAGTGAGTAAAACGGTAGAGCCTACTACAGACTGATATAGCTTTATCTTGCCCGTAGCCTGAACTGCTGTTTTTAATCCGGTCGACATCTGACTAACCACACTGGTCATCAGCACAACGGTACAAAATATAGCCGTATACTGAGGTACGGTTGATAACCAGAACTTCAATATAAAGGGCATTTCAATGAGCATGGGAATCACCATAAACAACAGCAGGAAAACAGAAAACTTACTCGATTGAGTAGCCAGTCTGATCATCCTTTCCCTGTCGCCACCGCCTTCACTTTTAACGATCTGCGGATTAAAGGCCCTTACCATCATTACCGAAAAGGACTGCATTTGTGAGTTAACCTGATTTGCAACCGCATACGATGCATTGATCTTTGCACCGTAGAACCTGTTCAGTATGATGCTCAGGCCCTGAGAGCTGGCTACATAACACAAGGCACCAAACAAATTCCAGCCTGCATAAGAGGCCATTTCTTTGAGCAGTGTATAATTGGCCGAAAAGCCAAAACTAAACTTACATTCCGCATATTTCACCGAACACCAGACCGTCTTGATCAGCCTGATCAGGATGGTTACCGCAGCAATCAGCACCCCATAGGTAATCAGTTTATCAAAGTGCGTATACAACAGGTAATAGGCAATTCCCAATTTCAATACCGCTTCCAGAATACCACTTAATGAATCGAATAAAAGATCCTCATTTGCATTAATTGCCGCATCATATGGCACCGCGTTTATGGTAAAAAAAGTACTCACTACCATAAAATGAAAAACATACTTTGCCGTTTCAATCCTGCCGGCCGGTATATTCAGCACGCCATCAAAAAGAAACAGTCCGGCAATTTCGAGCAGGGCAACAACCAGCAAGCCAATAATTAAGTGTAGGGTGATACTCGTTTTAAAAACCTCTTTGTTTTTGTCGACCTCCCCCTTTCCAAGGAAAAAAGAGAGGTAGCGCTGTGTGGTTACCGTCATCGCGCCATTCAAAAAAGAAAGCATCAGAATAACCCCGGCCAGCAAATTAAAGATACCAAAGTCCTCTGTTCCCAGAGATTTCAGTATCAAACGGGTCGAAAACAATGCGATAAACATGGTAATCACCACTTTTCCGTAAAGGAAACCGGTGTTGTAAAAAACTTTTTTAGCGGCTTTCATATTACCCTTTAAAAATTCGTTTCCAGAAACCTTTTTTCGCTATTTCCTCTCCATAACTGCCATAGCCATAACCATAGCCATAAGCATAGGAATCAGACAGCACGATATCGTTTATCACTATTCCTACTTTTTTCATTTTCTTGGTACGGAATAAGTCATCTACAATACTCAACTGGTTCTTTTGTGTAAACTTATGCCTCACCAAATACAGGCAAACATCGGCATGGGGCTCAAGCAACTGGGCATCGGTAATTATACCTATTGGCGGGGCATCAATAATTATATAATCAAATTGCGTTCTAAGCTCATCTATTAACTCTTTGGTACGCGGATTTAACAACGTTTCGGCAGGGTTAGGCGGGATAGGGCCTGAACTTACAATAAACAGGTCTTCCTGGATATCCAGGGGTTTTATAATATCCTTTGCGGTAAGGCTTTTATCTACAATGTAATTGGTAAAACCAACACCATTGGATGTATTTAATTTACCGGACATACCCGGTTTTCTTAAATCCAGCTCCATTAGCAACACACGCTTTCCGGTAATAGCCAATACATTACCCAGGTTAATTGCCACAAAGGACTTGCCCTCTCCAGACATGCTGGAAGTAAGCAAAATAACCTTGGTTTTTTCGTTTTCGTTATGGTAAAAAGACAAATTGGTTCTTAAAGCCCTAAACTGTTCTGAAATTGCAGACCTGGAATTGTCAGAAACAGCCAGGTTAACCGAATCGCTGCTATGGCTGATTTCTCCTAAAATCGGAACTTCAGTGGCTTCAGTAATGTCCTCTTTGGTATTAACTTTATTATTTAAGACATCAAGGAGGTAGATGATCCCAATTGGTATGGCCAAGCCCATGAACAAACCGATAAGCGCCACAACAGATTTCTTCGGACTAAAAGGTTTAAATTCAGATTTAGGCGGATCAATAGTCCTTGAGTTGGCAATATTTGAAGTTTTGGAAATTGCTGTTTCCTCACTTTTCTGCATCAAATAGATATACAGTTCCTGCTTAATCTGTTGTTGTCTGGCCAGATTTAAATAGTTCCTTTCGGTAGCAGGTATCTGCTGAACCTGTCCTTCAACCGATTTCATCTGCCCTTGTAACTGCGACTTAGTAATCTCCAACCCATTTTTGGTAGAGATCAGATTGGCCAGCATATCCGTCCGCATATTCTTGATCTGCTTATCCAGATTGGTAATCACCGGATTCGTTTCTGTTACACCAAGCAACCTTCTGTCGCGGTCCAGTAGTAAAGCATTATACTTTTCCATTAATCCTGTAAAAACCATATCTCCCGGTAAAATTGAACTGGGCAATACACGGTTTCCACTTTCATCTTTTAAATAATCCTGCAGGTTTGATAAGATACTGAGCTGGGTTTCTACCTTCGACAATTCATTCATAAACGAGCTGGTATTTTGCACCAGCAGTTTAGATTGCTCAGTCATGTCGGCAAGGTTGTTTTTCTGTTTAAAGCCCTGGATATTCCCTTCCAGATCGCCAAGTTCCGAACTGATAAAAGCAAGCCTGTTCCTTATAAATTTAATGGTACTGTCGGCAACCTCATTCTTTTCATCAATATTTCCCTGAACATATTTATTAATAAGTTCCGTTAAAATATCTTCACCTTTTTTAGGTATCGGGTGGTTAATGGTCAGGTCAATTACCGTGATCAGCTTATTTCCAACAGACACAGTCAGGTCATTCATTAGTCCGGCTACCTTCTCATCTATAGAAACTACAGAAAACTTATAACGTTCATCTTCAACAAAAAGCTGTCCGGGGGTTTTGGTAATCATGAATGTCCCCACTTTAGGGAAAGTGACTTTTCCGTTAAATTCTACTACGGTATCTAACAGACCCGATTTTAGCGAAATTTTGCCATTTTTTAGCAGCTCCAGGTCAAAGCCTGTTGCCTTAATGGTATCTTCTGGTGCAACAAATTGTACTGTAAACGGGCTTCTGTAGATTTCTATGTCGTTAACACGCCCCTTTTTAATGTAAGTAATGTTAAGGTGCATGTCTTTCACCACTTGTTCCATCAGGTACCTGGTCTGCAGTATTTCTGCTTCATTATCCACAGTACTTTTGGTTCCAAGCAATCCGCCAAGATCGCCAAGGGCATCGGCGGCAGCGCCAAGCACATTGCCTCCTTTTTTTTCATCATTTACTAAAACCCTTGCCGAAATTCTGAACATAGGGGTGGTGTATCGGAGGTATAAATAGGCCAGGCCTAAACAAACTATTACCGACAACAAAATTAAAGGCCATTTTCTGATAATCTTGGGCAGTAGCTTACTAATATCCAGGCCTTCATCTTTTGGAAGTTGATTTGATCTTGTACTCATAGGGGATGATTACTAATGAAAAAATGATTAAAGCCTTGTAATTAAAATAATTAAAACGGAAAGAGCTGATCCGAGTATTGCAAAAGTCTGGGTTCTTGATGCGTTGTTCGCAGCTATACGTGCCTTATTTGGCTCCACGTAAATCACATCGTTTTGTTTCAAATAAAAATATGGACTGTTAAATAATTCTGATGAATTCAAGCTAAAACGTGCAAATTCTTTCTTACCGTTATTGTCGCGGATAAGCAACACGTTTTCTCGTTTTCCATAGATGGTAAGATCGCCGGCAAGGCCTATCGCATCTAAAATGTTAACCTTTTCATTAGGCAGGGTGTAAGCTGCAGGCCTCACTACCTCTCCTAGTATGGTAATTTTGAAATTAGCGAAGCGTACCTGAACACTAGGGTTGTTATACAGTTCGGAAGCTTTTTTTCTGATGAGATCCCTTGCTTCGAAAGTAGTCAATCCAACAAGCTTGATCTTTCCGATAACCGCAAGTTCAATTTCTCCATTCTTATCAACCAGGTAGCCGCTAACCTGCTGCTGACCAATGGTGGATGCGGAACTTGCTCCTAAAGCCTGTCCGGTTGTAGTCTGATTAACTACTGCCGAACTTAGGGGATCTATTGTAAAAATAGATACAGCAAGTATGTCGTCAGGCTGAATTACAGGATCTGTAAATTGAGCCGTCTTTTCCATTGCAGATTTATCTGCGAGGGAAATGTCCTGAAAGTACGGGACGTTCTTGGTGCTGACGCAGGAAGTAATAAACAATGTAATTAGCAATCCTGCTAAATTCTTTAAAGGGATACTGGGTTTTCTTTTTCTCATAGGTAGGTAGCAATAGTCTATAATAGGTAGATTCTAAAAAAATGTTCCGACAAAAAGAGGTGCGTAATTTATTTGAGTAAACAATTACAAAGTCTTGAAGAAAAATGAAAATAAAGGCAAAAAGAGGAATGAATACTAGAAAAATCCAACCACAACACAAACTTAACACATAGTTTATCTTCATTTTAAATGCAGTCATAAGTAATTACCACGTAATCATCCCAAAAAGCACAATAATTGTAATAAAAAAAGGAATGATTAAGCGAATATAGTGAGATTATTACAAATTATTAATAAAAAGCATCAATAAATGTGATAATTAACCTTAAAACAACCATAAATTAACACTAAAAACTTAAAATAAACCAGATGAAAAATATACTAAAACAAGAAAAGCCTCGTTGAGGCTCTTCTTGTTTTAGAAATAAATGAGGTTATTCTACTGTAACCGACTTGGCCAGGTTTCTTGGTTGATCTACATTGCAACCTCTCAGTACAGCAATGTGATAAGACAATAATTGCAATGGTATGGTAGCCAATAAAGGCAAGAAAGCTTCGCTGGCATCAGGAATCTCGATGCAGTAATCTGCCATTTTTCTAACTTCAGTATCACCTTCAGTTACGATTGCCAAAACAATTCCTTTTCTGGCTTTCACTTCCTGAATATTACTGATCACTTTTTCGTAAGAAGAGTTTTTGGTTGCAATAACTACAACAGGCATCTCTTCATCAATTAAGGCGATAGGACCGTGTTTCATTTCTGCAGCAGGATAACCTTCGGCATGGATGTAAGAGATCTCCTTAAGTTTCAATGCACCTTCCAATGCTACCGGGAAACCACTTCCTCTACCTAAGAATAAGCAGTTCCTTGAATCTTTAAATTTAGCAGAGATTTCTTTGATCAGGCTTTCAGATTGCAATGCTTTTTCAATTTTCTGAGGGATATTATCCAGTTCCGTTAACAACTCTGTTAATTTTGAGCTTGTTAATGTTCCTTTTTGCTGTGCAAGGTGGAAGGCAATCAAAGTTAACACGGTAACCTGAGCAGTAAAGGCTTTAGTTGAAGCCACCCCAATTTCAGGACCCGCATGGGTATAAGCACCGGCATGTGTAAGTCGCGGAATAGAAGCACCAACCACATTACATACGCCGAAAATAGTTGCGCCTTTTTCTTTGGCCATTTCAATAGCAGCCATGGTATCGGCAGTTTCTCCGGATTGAGAGATGGCAATTACTACATCTTTCTCGGTAATGATTGGGTTTCTGTATCTGAATTCCGAAGCATATTCCACTTCAACCGGAATTCTTGAGTACTCTTCAATTAAGTATTCGCCAACTAATCCGGCATGCCACGAAGTACCGCAGGCCACAATGATAATGCGGTCTACATTTTTCAATTTATGCGCAAACTCGCTGATTCCGCCAAGCTGTACCCTTCCTTCGTTAGGATAGATACGACCTCTTAAACAATCTCTAACTGAACGTGGCTGCTCATAAATCTCTTTAAGCATGAAGTGGTCGTAGCCACCTTTTTCAAGCATTTCCAGTTTCAGGTTCAGCTCCTGGATATAAGGAGTCTGCACTACATTATCTAACCTTTTGATCATTAACTCATCGCGTTTTAAAAATGCGATTTCGTTATCGTTCAGGTAGATCACGTTTTTAGTATATTCTACAATTGGCGTAGCATCAGAAGCGATAAAATATTCGCCCTGGCCAACACCGATAACCATAGGGCTACCTTTTCTTGCTGCAATCAGTTGATCAGGCTTTGCTTCGTCCATTACAACGATGGCGTAAGCGCCACTCACTTCATGAAGTGCAAGCCTTACTGCTTCCAGCAGGTCAATGTTTTCTTCTTTATAGATTTCTTCGATCAGGTGAATCAAAACCTCAGTATCCGTATCACTGTTAAATTCATGCCCTTTGCTGATCAGCATTTCTTTAAGGGTAGCATAATTTTCAATGATTCCGTTATGGATGATGGATAAATCGCCACTATGCGAAGTGTGAGGGTGCGAGTTTCTGTCAGACGGAGCACCATGTGTTGCCCATCTGGTATGTCCGATACCAATGGTTCCTGAAAGGTTTTTGCCTTCAGCAAAATTTTCTAGTTCCTGTACTTTTCCGGCTTTCTTGTATATATTCAAACCGTCATTATTGATTAGTGCTATACCAGCGCTATCGTATCCGCGATATTCTAACCGCTTTAAACCTTTAATAACTAAAGGCCAAGCCTCTCTATGGCCTATGTAACCAACTATTCCACACATATTTTTTCAGTAGGTAAATAAATAAAAAAACGTTAATAAAATTTGTCAAACTTAAGGGTTTAAACTCAAATTTAATAATGCTTTTTTCTAAAAATCGGGTTCTAATGGCAAAATCAAACGTTTGCACGTTTTTCCGCGCTATCACGTGCAATTACCAACGCATCGAACTCCAAAAACCATGCCCCGGGTAAATGGGTATGTAATAACACACTATTCATACCCCTTCCTTTCTCGCTGATTATCGGTATGAAGCCTATTCTAACTAGCGCCGTCCAGAAAAGGTTATTTCCTAAATGATTTAGATTTACCATTATATAATATCTTAAGCTATGCCCTAAAGCTGCCTGGTTTAAAAAAATGTGAAAAGAGGGTAAAACAGCTGATGCAGTGGTAAGGTCTTTTCGATGATCTGATGTGCTTTGTTTAGTTCGGCAGAGAACATTACTGCGTCTTCATGGCGGTAAAAAATGTCTGCTATTGGGTCCGCATCATTTGTCCCTGTAACCAGTACGATATAAATTTTTTGCTGTTTCATTCAATTTTAATTATCAATAAGTATTTGCTTTAGTTTTTATTGACAACTAAAATCCTGACTATTAATAATTTAAAATGTACCCAATTCCTTATTTTTTAGTGTACCCAATTTTCCATTACCACTGTATTATATTTTTCCATTAACTTCGAGTTAACAACTTTATTACATAGTAAAACTAAATAGCGCGCCTTATGAATAAAAACCCATTTAATTGGATTATTCCTGAGCTGAATAAGCAACAACCGCGATTAGAAGTAGAAAAATTCATTGTCGCACACATTAAATGCAGGGACCTTATCTCCGGAGAGCTGCTTCCATCCTACCGGCAATTTGCAGCGCTCAATGGCCTTAGCGAGGGCACCATTAAAAGAGCATATTCGAACCTGATCCTTCAAGGCTGGCTTTCTACAAAACCGGGTGGTGGCACTTTTATCGCCCAAAGAATTCCAGGTATCGAAACACCACATAGGACTTCAGGTTTTACCGATAGGTTTCCGGCCGGTTTGGAACCCCGTAAAAAAGCCCCTCAGCCGCCAGCGCACTATATTCCGCAGCCTTTTGTAGCTGTTGGAACTTATGTGCCCACACAAACTTTGTTTCCGCACGAAGTATTCAATAAGTACTGTGTGGCCCATCACAACAGGAATGCGAATTTAAGTCAGGCCGAAATGCTTACCTCTTATAAAGGAGAGTGGCTTAAACATGCTGTGCTTACAGACCTGAACCAAAAGCGCGGCTTCGGAATAAAACCGGAAATGCTCGAGATCATAAAGGACAGGAAACCTTGTCTGGAAAGGGTATTTAAAATATTATTGAACAAGCCTGATGAGGTGGTCATCAACACAAGCACCTTCGATTTGATCTTAACCAATGTATTAAGAGAATGTGGCGCCATTACCCATACCTTCAGCATTCAGGACCAGCACTTTCTGGAGAAAATAGAAGACCTGCTCAAACAAACAAAAGTCCGCGCCATCTATGTAAGGCCTCAGTGCAGTTTTCCTGAGCGCCAAACCTTAACCGAAGCGCAATGCGCCCACCTGATTGAACTGGCAAAGAAATATAAAACATGCATTTTAGAGGAAGATGAAGACCATGAATTCTATTACGGATCGGCTTTCTACAAACCCCTGGCCTGTTACGATCATGATGGCCATGTCATTTACCTTGGCAGCCTAAGCATGGCTACAACCTATACACGTTCATTGCGCATCATTGTCGCCTCTCTTCAATTCATGAATGCCCTTCAGGCGCTACCTGCTCAATCTATCGAACAACGTGAGGTAATTACGGAAACAGCCATCGCAGATATGATCCTGAATGGAGATCTGGCCATTTACCAAAAAACACTCCGGTTAAATGCAAAAAAGGACAGATATAACCTGCATTTAGTATTAAGCAATTACCTGGGCGAACATTTGAGTTTTGAAATGCCGGAACATGGATTGATGTTCTGGCTAAAGTTTCGGGATGAAATTAGTTTAAACACGTTGCTAAATGAACTGGAACAAATGGGAATTAAAGTCCCCTTCCACCCAAACAATCAAAAAACAGATAGCAAGGTTAATCATATGCTGCTTGGCTTTGGCCATTACCAGGTAGAAGAGGCCGAAGGAGCGGCAAAATTGCTGAAAGAGATTATTGATCAATCAATATTATCTTCATCAATTCCTAAATGACCTGCTGGATTTTAGGATCTGGTAATATTTTACACTATAAAGTTTCACTTTCGGACAACATTTTATATCTTTGAATTTTGGTTGAAAAAGCTAAGCACAGGACTATTATTTTTTACAAGAATTACTTTGAAGAATTTTTTGTAAAACAAAAAGATAAAGTAAAAAATAAAATTATCTGGACCTTTGAATTAATAGAAGAGCTACAGAGAGTCCCTGAAACTTATCTCAAACATATGGAGAATACGGATGGGCTTTTTGAAATTCGGGTTCAGCAAGGAAGTGATATTTTTCGAATATTCTGTTTCTTTGATCAGGGACAATTAGTGGTATTGGCCAATGGATTTCAGAAGAAAACACAAAAAACGCCAAAACAAGAGATAGAAAGAGCACTAAAAATTAAGGAGGAATATGAAAGCGCTAAAAAATAATACAATGACTTTAAATCAATTCAAGGATAAACATTATGGTGAAATAGGCACTAAGAAACGTGATGTACTTGATGCTGGTTATGAGAATTTTAAAATTGGTGCCCTAATTCACGAAGCCAGACTTGAAAAGGGATTGACACAAGAAGAACTGGCCCTTAAAGTAGGAACAACTAAATCCTATATCTCAAAAATTGAGAACAATATAAAAGAGGTCCGTTTTTCAACTCTTAAGAAAATTGTTGAGCTTGGTTTAGGTGGTCATCTGGAGCTTTCCATAAAGCTCTGAAAACCATTATCATCCTTGCAAATTAATATTACAAGGATGATAGTGGTTTTTATAATGATTAATCCAATTCAATATCTTTTTCGTCAATTCCCAAATGATCTGCCAATTCTTTTTTGGTAATGAGCTGGTATTTTTTCTTGTTTAATAATGCTCTAAGGTCTTTTAATAATTGCTGCGCATATCTGATTTTTCTTCCTGTTATTTTGCACACGTCGTTCGGAATTATAAATAGTCGTCCCATGTCGTTGGTTTTTAAAACCGCAACTCGTTTGGTGGCGCATAGCGCGTACAACAACTGTGTACGCGGAACCTACAAGGCAGTAGGTTAAGAAATTGTTTATTAGCTAATATATCAGTTTAAAATCATATAACATGCATATTATGACTAAGTTATGTCTTTTTTGTTCCAAAATGTTCCCTAACGCATAAAGCGCAGCACGCCATTTTTATTTCCTCTACCTTTAATTATTGATTCCAAAGAAGGGTTTGTAAAACGAAAAAATCAGGTCGATTTTGGGTTTGGTCTGGCGCTGGTAAAACTACTTGTTCAGGCTTATAATATGGTCGCTTTTGGATGCACATTAACACTACTCTTGTTCGGACCTCGTTCGGCCAGAGTCGAACAAAAGCAACACCATATTAGTAAAAGTGCAGACGCAACTGGAGGTGCCAAAAATTGACAGAAAATTAGAGGATATAGAAAAATAGATTAATCACTTAAAAAATAGAAATCATGGCAAAATTAACATCGGGTATTTTCGGACCAATTTCAGGGAAAGTTGGCGGTTTAGTAGGCGCAAGCTGGAAAAATATTTCATACCTCCGCTCCAAACCTCAAAAAACAACAAAGCCTCCTACAGAAGCACAAGTTGCAAACAGAGAAAAGTTTAAATTTTTACAAGAGCTGCTGGTTCCTTTTTATCCCTATATAACGGTTGGTTTTAAAAATATGGCACGCAATAGAACGGAAATAAATGTGGCTTTTTCCGAAAATTTTGAGCGATCCATCAGAGGTACCTATCCTAATCTATCCGTAGACTATACTTTGCTCAGATTAAGTAAAGGAACCTTGCCTCCTCTGATCTCTGCACAGGCATCGCTGGTCGGGGCAGATCTGATAAAAGTTACCTGGCTTCCAAATAATCAGGGAACTTTTGACGATCAGATCATGTTGACAGTGTATAGTCCCGAGTTAAAGATCGCCGATGGCTTTGTAGGCGGTGTTAGAAGAAGAGATAAAGAATGCACCTTTAGGTTTAACCCCAGGCTGATTGGAAAATCATTGGAGGTTTATGTTAGTCTGGTTGCTTTAAATGGGGCAAGGGTTAGCGATACTGAATATTTGGGAAGGATAAACTCATAATGAATGCGCAATTAACCCTGCTCCGAACACTGGTCATAAAAGAGCTTGATCCAGAATACTTCAATTTAGATGAGTGCCAGATCAATTACTGGATTGAAGAAATCCCGCAGCTAAGGGAACGAATTTTTACAGAAATGCAAAATGAGATGTTGGGCGACACAGAGAATAGCCTGGTTGAACGGCACCTTAAGCAGGTTCAGTACGATTGCCTGTATTTAGCTTCCGCGCTTTGTAAATATGTACAAAACAATTGCTCACCTGCTGCCCTTTACCAGGCGGCAGGTGATTGCATCGATCAGATCCTCACTCATATCGACAACCGTTATTCTGCCTTCTTTAACTTGCAGAAGTTTGAATATGCGAAACAAGTATCCACAGCAGTACACCCGAGGATCAGGGTTTCGTTTTCTGTAGATGCACTCGCTTACTTTTTTAAGTTGTTAAATAAGGCTGGTGGTTTGGATAGTGGCCCCGTTAAACAATTACTCTTAACTGTTTCTAAAAACTTTATAACTCCGGGTATTGGAGAAGGGTATATCTCCCCTCATAGTCTGGATAATAAATATAGTCTGGTAGTGCAAACTACTGCCCAGAATGTAAGAGCGCTATTGGCAAAGATGTTAAAACTCTTGGATCAGGAGTTTGGGTAAAGGGCTGGTTTTGACGATTTTTTAAGAAAAATTTTATTGCCCTGCAACATGCTTAAAGCAGGTTTTTATAGCGATTTACTCAAGAGGTGTACCACCCCCTACCACTGCCACAGCATTTTTATAATCTTTCTCTTTGTGGTGTCATTTGGACATAGGGCACTGCAGGGCTCCAATAGAAAGGTGACAAAAAATTAACAGATTTTTTAACATTTAAATTCTTACAGAAATGGGAATTATCAGACAAG
>NZ_CAMLHF010000138.1 GCF_946479715.1 uncultured Pedobacter sp.
CTGCGATGCTGGCAGACAATGGGATGCATGGTATGCCTTTTTAACCAAGGAACATGGGTTTTCAAAAAAACCGGCCTTTGGTGGAATGAGTAGGGGGGCTATTAATGCCTACGCCTGGTCTGTAAATCACCCTGATCAGGTATCGTGCATTTATGGAGACAACGCTGCAATCATGCCAGAAAGCCTGGCAAAAATAGCAGAGCTTGCCCGACATGATGTTCCTTTATTAAGTATCTGCGGGTCAGAAGATTTTCTGTATGAAAAAAATACACTGTCTATTGAAAATATTTATTTACAAATGGGTGGGAGAATGACTATTCTGGTTAAAGAGGGCACAGCCCATCATCCACACAGTCTGCGCGATCCTAGTCCTATTGTAGATTGGGTTGTTAAAAATGTTGCCCAAGCAACACCATTGCCAGATTTTATAGATGATGGCTTTATCAGATCATATTACTATAATCCTGAAAATAGCTACTTGTATTTAAAAGAAGAAAATACATGGATGACTGCCAGAGGCCCCGGTTATACCCCTTATTATGAGCAGTATGAAGTTAAAGGAAAGAGTCGTTATGGTGTATCTTCAATGGTTATTATAGCACCTAATAAGCCCGCTGCAGGCAAACCGTGGGTTTTTAGAAGTGATCGGATGGACAGGGATGCCCTGGTAGATCAGGCTTTGCTGGCTCAAGGATATCATATTGTTATTACCCCGCTTACCGCACAATCGGGTGCTGTAATGCAACAGTGGGATGGAGTTTATAAAATGTTAACTGATCACGGATTCTCTAAGAAACCAATATTAGAAGGATCAGGAGTTAATGCAGGAGAATGTTTTGCATGGGCAATGGAAAATCCGGGAAAAGTTTCTGCTATTTATGCTGTAAATCCAGTGATGCGCAGTTTGATGACCAAAAAGAATCTGTTCGACGGACTTAGTCCGATTGCAAAAGAGGGAGTGCCCTTGTTAATTGTTTCTGGAAGCCAGGATCCTTGGTTTAAGGAGCATACTAAGGTGATAGAACAACATTACAAGAAACTCGGCGGGAAATTAAAAATTGTAGTAAAAGAGGGACAGGGGCATTTTATTAAAATAGATCCTGAGGTTATTGTGGCACAGATTACTAAATATTAGTAATCTGTACTTTTTTACTGATTTAGTTTTGCAATTGCGTCTTCCGAGCTGTTTGCAAAATTAACTTGTTTGCCTTTATTGCTTTCGTAAATAAAATCTTTCATGCTTTTGCTTTCGTATTTACTGAAATCACCAACAATAGCCAGGCGCACCCTATAATTTGAAAATTTTTGAAGAATTTCTCCTGCAATGCCTGTTTTCAGGTCAAAGAACTCAGTACATATGTGTTTTTCCTGAAGGATGATTCTATCAACATCCTGGTAGTATAAATCTGCGAGTAATTGTAATCCTTCTTCCGGATTTTTAATCAGGACTTTATCAGAAATAACCTCTGCTATTCTTATTTCTCCTGTTTGATGTATTTCTATATTCATTTGGATCTCTTTTGAATCAAACATAAGAATATCTGCGGCCTTTTTGTTATAACGCTTTTGCTTTAATGATCTCAAGAACCTGGTTCAATCTATAAACAACTGGTTCCTGTACTCTTGAGTGATTGCTGGTTTTGAGGATTGTTAATTCTTTCTGTAAGAATAGTGATACGTCTTTAATCACTGCTCCTGGTCCCAATTCTATTTCTGATGGTAATTCTAATCCGTGAAATGCCGCCTCAAATTCTTCTGCTGTCATGAGGCAAAGTTAGCCGATTTTTGGGTTTATGCCCTTTTTTTTACGAAAACTTCTCCAGGTAATTGTCCAAATTGATTTTTGTAGATCGCGGCAAAGTATCCCGGCTTTACATACCCAAGTTCATTACCTACTTCATTTATAGCATTAAAATTTCCACTTTTTAAGAGCTCTTGTGCAAGGTTTAATTTTTCGCGAATAAAGAAACTGTTGGGGCTTTCTTTAAATATCCTCTTAAACAGCTTTTTGAATTTAGAAATGGACATGCCTGCCTTGGCGGCCAAAAAATCTATTCCTGGAAATGCTCCCAAAAGTTGCCCCATCAGATAGGTCTGAGTGCTGATGATCTGAGCGGTATCTAATTCAGAAAGTTTCCCTAATACCGGGCCGCTTTCGTTTATGCGTTCTACCAGGTATGCAAAAACCTGCAATGAGGTTCCGCGGAGAGAGAGTTCAAATGATGGATCATTATAGTTGCGGGTTCTTAATTTAAGAATACACAGACGGGTACGACTGTCCATATGACTTGAAAAAACGATTGTATTATTGTGCCCCATTTTAGGATTATCTGTGGGACCTAAAAGATACTTTTGTAGTAATGGCTTTGCAATGAGCAACCAGAAAGAATACATTTTGAGGGAAGGAGTGTAGCTGCTTTTTAGTGTGGCATCTACCACAACCATTCCTAATTTCGAATGATAACCCACTTTTGTATCATTAATTTTTTGAATATCAATTTCATCGCTTAAATCATAATAGGCAATGTAAAAGTCTTCCGCATTAACCACCTTGTTTAGCTCAACACTTCTTTGCAAACTAAAATCAACAACGAGAGCCATTAATCCGGGCATCACCTCCATAAAATAGGAACAGCCTTGAGCTATATCGTGAGGAACTGATATTTGTTTTCCTGTTGCCATTACAATGAAGCTGTATATTCTTTAGGCGACATCCCAAAGTAACTTTTAAATTGCTCTGATAAATGAGAAGTACTTGTGAAATTCAATTTTTCGGCCAACTCTCTAATGGTATACTGCCCCGATCCCAATAAATCTCTTGCAAGTTCTAACTTGTTGTTTAAGAAGAAGGCATTAGGGGTTTGGCCAGTAATTTTTTTATAAAGATTCTTGTATTTTGTTTCTGACATATTTGCTTCAGCAGCTAAGGAAGCTATTCCTGGAAAAACGCCCTCCTGTTTTTTAATCAGATTTGTTTGCGAGGTCAGTATCATTGCCACGTCCGAAGGAAGAACCTTGCTAATCAGGATTTCTCTTTTCATAATATTGTCCAGGCAATCTGCCATTAAGTTGTAGACCAGACCACTCAGTAGAAGATTGAAAGATATGCATCCAGGCATGTTTTTCCTGAACTCATTGATGATATGCCAACTGTTACTACTCATATGGGCATAATGCAGAAGGGTATTTTGCTTCTCATCAAAAACCCTGTTTAGTATTTCATCAAGTATACCTGTTTTGGACAGGTATTCCCTTAGAATATCCTTTTTTGCAAAAATGGAAATGCTGTAAGACTTACTTCCCGACGTTATTAAAAAGTCTGTGTCGAGCTGACTATCTGTAATTGCGAGATTATAATTCCATCGTCCAACCGACCGCGAAACATCGTCCATAATGTGAACGAGACCTCCTTCAGTGAGATTAAAATATATACTTGCAAAATCGCTTTTAATATTTCGCACCTTAAACAGTATATCCTGATGATAAGTGACATCTATAAGCATAACCGTAATGTTATCACTTACTTGAAATGTGTAATGGGTACCTGTTGAGATATCTTCAGGAATGATGGTGAAATTACCGCGCATAAATCCCCCAAGACTAGCCGCTAGTTCTTCAACCCAATCCATCTCCACACCAAAACGATAAATTACTTCTTTCATTTTAAAAAGAATAAATATTGGGAGCTATCTCGCTAATTATTGCTTGGTTTTCTCTTGAATTCATAAAAAAATGTCCTCATCGGGTATTTTTAAACCTTATTTTGGCTCTTATTTCTTGTTGGTAGCGCTAATTTTGCGAAATAATTTGATATCCTTATCAAATTTGTCAAAGTAATGGGGGTTATTATTCAGAGTAAAGAAGTATTTTCCTTGGAATGGGGGTCGGATAGACATGTTGCGCTGCATTCTGAGCAATTGGTAGTCGAGGTAATAGATATAATGCTTAAAGAGGAGCTATATACAATGCCTGTTTTTTATAACAAAAAGCATATTGGACTTGTAAGGTTTAAAGATCTTATCAGTTTTCTTACCCACGAAGAGCGGGGAGAAAACCTTATTTTTCATAAAATGAACTATAGCATAGAAAGTGTTATGGTTATGATGACAGAAAGAGGCGAACTGGCGTATACAGGTTAAGTTCAGAATTCAAACAGAATTCCAGTCTACCTTTGCTTTTTATATAAAATTTTATATGATTAGTAAACTATTTAAGGGCAGATATAGCGTCTTATTTTCTTTTTTAGCGATTTTTGTTTTTATATCCTTCTTAATCCGTACCGTTTTGTTTATTGATTCGATTGGCAAAACGGACTTTTCATTCTTGGGTGTATTAAGAATTTACTTACTCGGTTTTGTTTATGACGTTGGAGTTGGTCTGTTTTTAACCACTTTATACAGCTTATATTTGCTTGTACTTCCAGATAGATGGTCTGCCTCGATTGTGAATAAGATCATTACCTATGTAGCTCTTTTTATAATCCTTATTATTTCTTTCTTTTCATTCTTTGCTGAACTTACATTCTGGCAGGAGTTTGAAAGCAGGTTTAACTTTATTGCTGTTGATTACCTTATTTATACTTATGAAGTTATTAATAACATAAATGAATCTTATCCGCTGCCACTTTTAATTGGTGGGGTATTGGTAATGGTATTGTTGGTGATGTGGCTTTTTGTAAAGAGAAAGATCTTTATAAATGTTTTCCAATCTACGATCACATTTAAGGGCAGAGCAGCTATAACGGGAGTCCTGCTTGTCATAACATCATTATATACATTTTTTCTGACTAATTCTTTTGCCGAATCAAGTACAAACAGGTACGAAAATGAATTGTCAAAGGCAGGTATATATTCTATTTTTGCCGCGTTTAAAAACAACGAGTTAAACTTTAATCATTTCTATACCTTGCTCCCTATAAATAAGGCGTTTGCTCTAATGAGAAATGACCTAAAGGACAAGCAGAGTACTTTTGTAAATGATGGGAATTCAATTAAAAGGAATATCCAAAATGGCGGCCAGCTTTATAAACCCAACGTAATCATGATTACTGTTGAAAGTTTAAGTGCCAGTTTTCTTGCGCATTTTGGCAATACACAGCAAATAACACCAGTACTTGATTCCCTTGCCGATAAGAATCTGATGTTTACAAATATGTATGCAACAGGCACCCGTACAGTAAGAGGAATGGAAGCCTTAACTTTATCGATACCTCCAACCCCCGGTAGCAGCATTGTAAGAAGGCAAGGAAATGAAAACCTGACAACTGTAGGTCATATCTTTGAAAAAGAGGGCTATACCAGAACATTTTATTATGGCGGAGATGGCTATTTCGATAATATGAATGAATATTTTGGTAGTAATGGCTTTAATATTACAGACAGGGGAAGAAACATTAAAATAGGAGATAATTACTTAACAAAAAGAACGATCATTCAGGATGATCAAGTTCATTTTGAAAATGCCTGGGGAGTTTCGGATGGAGATCTTTTTGATGCAGTGATAAGAGGGTCAGATGCAGATGATAAAGCAGGAAAACCATTTTACAGCTTTGTAATGACAACCTCAAATCATAGGCCTTTCACCTTTCCTGGAGGGAAAATAAATATGAAACAAGGCAATAGGGAAGGTGCCGTTCGCTACACTGATTATGCCATTTCAGCGTTTCTGAAAGAGATTGAAAAGAAAGCATGGTATAAAAATACGATTGTAATTATAGTGGCCGACCACTGTGCAGCCAGTGCGGGGAAAAATGAAATTGATATCGACAAATACCACATTCCCTGCATCGTTTTAAATTTACCTGTAAAGGGTAAAATGGTCATAGATAAGCTTTGTTCACAAATTGATCTTTATCCAACATTGTTCGGTCTCTTAGGATGGGATTATGAAAGCAACCTATATGGTCAGAATGTTTTGAACCCTACCTATCAGCCCCGCGCAGTTTTAGGTACTTATCAAAAACTAGCGTATTTAAAAAAAGATAGTTTGGTGATACTAGGCCCACAGAAGGTTACACAAACCTTTTTATATCGTAAATCAACTAATGAGCAAATCCCAGATAAGTTGTCTAAAACCGTAATAGATCAAGCTATAGCAAATTACCAAACTGCTTACGATTTATTCAAAAATGGTGGATTGCATCAGTAATAATGTCTTTAAAAAAAATAGTAATCTAACATTTTTATGGCAAAACCTTTTGGCTAAGCTTTTAATTTTGTAGAAAATCGTTGTAGTATGTTTAAAAAGAGCCTTTCTCATTTAGGGACGTTTTTTTTAGCTGTATTATCCCTGCTGCCATTAGCGTTTCTATACATTTGGGCAGACGCAGCTTACTTCTTGCTTTACTATGTTTTTGGCTATCGCAGGCAGGTAGTAAGAGAAAACCTGTGTAATGCCTTTCCCGAAAAAGAACTGAAAGAAATTATCCTAATAGAAAAGAAATACTACAGATATCTGGCTAGCCTGATCTTTGAAGTGATTAAGATGATTAACATCTCCAAAGCGCAAATAAAGAAACGGTTTGTCTTTAAAAACAAAGAACTGGTAAATGAATATCTAAATAGAGGAGAAAGCGTACTGGTTTGTTCAGCACATTATGGCAATTGGGAATGGGGAACTTTAGGAATAGGACTAAACTTTTCTGCAGATCACTATCCAATTTATAAACCCTTAAATAATTCCATATTTGATAAATGGTTTCGCGAAATCCGCTGCAAGTTTGGGAACAAACTTATTCCAATGCGGCAAACCTTAAGGGCTATTCAAGCCAGCAAAAATACCCCAAGTATTTTTAGTTTTGGGAATGATCAATCACCATCAATAAGTGAATTGCATTATTACAGAACATTTTTAAACCAACCGGCATACATCCAACTGGGGATAGAGAAAATTGCAAAAAAAACAAACCGCCCAATTTTTTATTTAAAAGTTAAGGTGCTAAAGCGAGGGTATTATGAGGTTGATTGTGTTCCGCTGTGTTTGAATCCAACAGATACCGAAGAATTTGAAATAACCAGATTGCACACTCAGTTTCTTGAAGATATTATTGAAAATGAGCCTGCATATTGGCTTTGGAGCCACAGAAGATGGAAACATAAACCTGCTCAAATGCAGGAGCTTTCTCTTAAAACAGACATTCTTTATTCTGAGGTTTAACATTTGGAACCCCATTTTTTAGCATTAAGGAATATTCAGTACGATACTTTTACGAATTCATAGTAAACTAACCAATGTAAACATGAATTTGAATGTGCTGCAAAAGGCATTTAGCACTTGCATTTTTTGCTTTCTAATATTTGCCTGTAAAAAGGCCGGAAGTGTTGAAGAAAAATCACAGCCTCCGGTAATTGTAGGTCGGTTTAATATCAATTCTAATCTGGTAACACCTAATCCTAGTCCGGAAGCCACGAGACTATACCAATTTCTTCGTGAGAACTATGGAAAGAAAATTATTTCAGGAGTAATGACACTCAATAGCTTCGACGAAACGAACTGGCTTAAAGCAAACACAGGAAAAGAACCTGCCATTATTGGGCTTGATTTTATGCATTGTAATCGTGGTTACGGCTGGTACGATGATAAAACACCGATCAAAGACGCCAGGGCTTATTGGCTCAGAAATGGCATCCCGGTAATGGTATGGCATTGGCGAGATCCTTCGAGAGCAACAGAAGAATTCTATTCTAACAAAACAACTTTTGATGTTTCAAAGATTAATGACACAGAATCGGCAGAATATAAAGCGATGCTAAAGGACATAGATTATGTCGCAAACTTGTTGAAAGAACTGAAAAAAGACAATGTACCCGTTATATGGCGGCCATTACATGAGGCCGCGGGAACCTGGTTTTGGTGGGGTGCAAAAGGAGCTGCCCCATGCAAAAAGCTTTACCAGTTGATGTACGATCGTATGGTAAACTACCATAAACTAAATAATTTGATATGGGTTTGGACCAGAGAACCTAATGATGATGCCTGGTATCCTGGTGATGACTACGTAGATATTGTTGGAAGAGACATTTACAAACAAGGTGATCATACTGCGCAAACAACAGAGTTTAATGCACTAACCAACCTGTATGGCAATAAAAAGATGATTACCATAAGTGAGTGCGGATCTATGCCTGATGTAGATAACCTAACCAATGACGCTGCCGCGTGGTCGTGGTTTATGCCCTGGTACGGAGACTTCGTAAGATCTGATGTACATAACGCTCTGGATCTATGGAAAAAAATGTTTGCCAGCAGTTACGTGATCACATTAGACGAGATGCCTTCCCTAAAAAATCAGTAAATTACAATTTTATGAACCCGAAGTATTTCTTTATCATCCTCTCGGTATTGCTTGTAAATCTGGCAACAGCCCAACAACGTAACTTAATTGATCCTTTGGCAACAAAAGAGACAAAAGCCCTATTCAACAATCTATACAAATTATCTGAAAAGCATACTTTATTCGGACATCAGCATGCTACAGAATACGGTCATGGCTGGTCTGACGATGTCGACCGCTCAGATGTTAAATCTGTTGTTGGTTCTCATCCTGCCATTATTGGAATAGATCTGTCTGGATTATCAGGCCAATCGCAAGCTCAGATTGAAAAAACAAAAGAGCATTTAAAAAAGAACGTTATAGATACTTATAATAGAGGTGGAGTGACCACTGTGGCATGGCATTTCTCTAATCCTGTTTCAGAGGGAGACTTTTACTGGAAAGACTCGGTTTCTTTACCAGCTGTAGGGTATATTATTCCCGGGGGCAAATCGCACGATAGTTATATCAAAATTCTTAATGATGTTGCTGATTGGGCAAAAAGTCTTAAAACTCCGGATGGCAATCCTATCCCTGTAATTTTCAGGCCTTATCATGAGTTCGACGGCGACTGGTTCTGGTGGGGTAAATCGCATTGTACAGTTGATGAATTTAAATCTCTGTGGAAATTTACAGTTTCTTATTTACGAGATACCGCAGGAGTGCACAACTTTATTTATGCATTTTCTCCTGATAACCTATTCAATTCCGAACAGCAATATTTGGAGCGTTTCCCCGGCAATGAATGGGTAGATATGCTTGGAATGGATAATTATGGTGATATGGGGCGCGATGGTAAATACAATCTGGACGCTGCCATAAAGAAACTCCGAATTGTTTCGGCATACGCTCAAAAGAACGGTAAGCTTGCAGCCTTTACCGAAACCGGATTGGAATCGCTTACCAATCCGCACTGGTGGAACGATGTTTTGCTTAAAGTAATGAAAAGTAATAAAATAAGGATGAGCTATGTTTTGGTATGGCGCAACGATACCAAAAGCGCTACTCATTTTTATGCGCCTTATCCTGGTCATCCAAACATTCCTGATTTTCAGAAATTCTATGATGATCCCTATACCCTTTTTGAAAAGGACCTTAAAGACATTTATAAATAAGTATTTGTATATTGACAATCAGCTTTAAAATAGCGATAGCGGCCGAATAGAACGAATGGGACACAAATTGAAAATACTGCTTTTGGTAGGGGTAAGCCTGCTGTTTACCAGCATAAACTCCTCTGCACAGTATAATCAGTATCAGTTTTCCCATCTGGATATTAATAATGGGCTACCGCATAACGATGTAAATTGCTTTTATAAAGACAATAAGGGATTTATCTGGCTGGGAACACTTGCGGGCCTTGCCCGGTTTGATGGATACAGCTTTAAAGTATACCGGCATAGGATAAAAAACAAATCTACTATAAGTGACAGCGATGTTCGGTCTATAACGCAAGGCCCCGATCATAAGTTGTGGATAGAAACAAGGGCAGGAATGGATGTTTATGATCCTGTAACTGAATTGTTTGATCACAATATACAACCAGAACTTTCAAAATACGGAGTTCCGGGAACCACCATCAGAGCATTAAAAAAAGGTAGTTCAGGCACATTCTGGTTTATTTCCCCAGCATCCGGATTATATAAATACGATCAGGTAACAAAGAAAACTAACTATATAGCCCATAAAATAAGAAGAGAGAGCAGTCTTTCGGCAAGCCCAATCATTGATATTGCAGAAGATAAAAGTGGAAATGCATGGCTTATTCATTCCGACGGAAAACTGGAGATGCTGAAAAAGAACACAGATATTGTTGTGCAAAGGATAGATCTGTCGAGCAAGTTCTCAAACAAAGAAAGCGATACCTACAAGATCTTTATAGATAAGCAAGGATTGATATGGATCTATGATATATCTACCTCTACAGGTATTTACTACTTTGATCCCGTAAAAAATGTGCTGAATAAAATCAGTAAAAACTCACCGGTACTTAAACTGAACTCTGATATTGTTACGGGTATTATTCAGGACAATAGCGACAACATATGGATCGGTACCGATCATGGAGGCATTAACCTTATCGATAAGAAAAACTTCAGTATCAGGTATATCCTCAATAACGAAAATGACAGCAAAAGTTTAAGCCAGAACAGTATTTCCAGTATCTATTATGATAACCTGGGTATGGTTTGGATAGGCACTTTCAGAAAAGGAATCAATTTTTACCACCCCAATATCATTAAGTTTAACCTCATTAAGCACTCTTCTGATCCCAATAGTTTAATACATAGTGATATTAACAGGATGGCCGAAGATAAGGTGGGGAATATCTGGATTGGTACCAATGGCAAGGGGCTTGTTTATTATAACAGGAGTACCCATAAATTCACTTCCTACAGGCACGATCCGTCAAACAACAATAGCCTCTCTCACGATGCCATTGTAGCCATTTATATAGATCGTTTTGAAAAATTATGGATAGGAACCTACACTGGCGGATTCGATTATCTGGATAATGGCAAGTTTACCCATTATAAATACAACGCTTCAGATCCTGAAAGTTTAAGCGATAATAAGGTTTCTGATTTTCTGGAAGATTCATCAAATCGGTTTTGGATAAGCACTATGGGAGGGGGAATAAACCTCTTCAACAGAACCACAAAGAAATTTAAAAGATATACACAGAACCTGAGTCTCATTAGTTCCGATTATGTATTTAAGGTATTGGAAGATTCGCACCAAAATATTTGGGCAGGTACATCCTACGGGATGAATATATTGCCAAAGGGAGGAACAAAATTTATCAAACTAGTAAACGATCCTAAAAACGACAACAGCCTGATCAACGACAACATTAACAGCTTTATTGAAGACAGCAAGGGCTACCTCTGGATAGGAACAAGAGATGGTTTGAGTATTTATAACCCTAAAACCAAAACCTTTTACAATTACACCATTGAAAATGGATTGCCCGATAATAACATCATGGACATTCAGGAAGATAATCAAGGTGATTTCTGGGTAAGTACATCAAATGGATTATCAAAGATATCCGTTACTTATAATAATAAACTTAATCTCATTTTCAAGAACTTTGATGAGAACGATGGCCTGCAGGGTAAAGAATTTAACCGAATAGCCTCAGTAAAACTAAAAACCGGAGAACTGGCATTTGGAGGTCCTGATGGTATCAATATTTTTCAGCCTTCTTTAATTAAATCTTATAATCAAACCTTTAAACTGTTTATAACCGATTTTCAGCTGTTCAATAAAAGTGTAACGGCAAACACTGCAATAGATGGCCGGGTAATACTTAAAAAATCAATTTTTGATACTAAAGAGCTTACCTTAAACCACGATCAAAATGTATTTACCATAGAGTTTGCATCATTAAATTACATTGGCCCTCACAAAGTGAAGCACCAATATATGTTGGAGGGATTCGATAAAACATGGATCTCAGCAGATAATGCTTTACGCAAGGCTACATATACAAACCTTGATCCGGGAGATTATGTTTTTAAGGTACGGGCATCAAGTACCGAAAACATTTCTGATGCTAAACCGGTAACCTTAAAGATCAGGATACTGAACCCATGGTATACCTCTACATTGGCTTACATCCTTTATTTTCTGGCTATAGGGGGTACATTGTACTATTTCAGATACCGTGGTATCCAGCAATTAAAACAGCAATTTGCCGCAGAGCAGGAAAAACAAAAAGTTCAAAGACTAATTGAACAGGAGAAAGTAGAATCACAGCGCTTGTTTGATAATGAGCGTTTAGAAGCAATGAGGTATAGAGAACTAGATGCTATGAAAATCAAATTCCTAACCAATGTAAGTCATGAATTTAGAACGCCATTATCTTTAATTCTGGCGCCAATAGATAAAATCCTGAAAGGATCATCAGATAATCTGATTAAAGAGCAGGTCTCCCTGATACAGAAAAATGCAAAGCGTCTGCTCAATCTGGTAAACCAGCTACTCGATTTCAGAAAGATGGAGCTTAAAGAAATCAAACTTCAAAAAAGACCCGGTGACATCATTTCGTTCATCAGAGACATTACTTATTCTTTTAAAGACCTGGCGGAACAGAAAAACATTCAACTAACCTTTAATGCTACTTACGAGAAGCTTGATGTAAATTTTGACCATGATAAAATAGAGCGGATTCTCTTTAATCTGCTTTCAAACAGCTTTAAATTTACGTTGGATAATGGGAAGGTAAATGTGTCTGTAGACTGTATTATGGTTGATCAGTATATGGTTGAGATTAAAGTTCGCGATACCGGAATAGGTATACCAAAAGAGAAACAAGAGAAGATATTTGAAAGCTTTTTTCAGAATGATATTCCAGAGTCTATCATTAATCAGGGTAGCGGAATAGGCTTGGCAATAACCAAAGAGTTTGTAAAACTTCACAGTGGTGAGATCTTTTTAGAGAGCGATGAAAACATTGGCAGCTGCTTTACCATTTTACTGCCTTTCGAAGAACTTAGAAATCAGAGTAGTCCGACAGATAAATTCGTAGATAATCTGATTGCTGATGAGGATGCATTAAATAATCAGCATGCAAATGTTACGATCTCTTCTAAAAAAGCAACTGTATTACTTGTTGAGGATGATGCCGATTTGCGCTTTTATCTTAAAGATAATTTAAAGGAAGACTTTAACGTAATAGAAGCCGGCAATGGAAAGGATGGCTGGCAAAAGGCATTATTCTACCATCCAAATATTATTGTCAGCGATATCTCTATGCCCGAAATGACTGGTATAGAACTTTGCAAAAAGATCAAAGGCGATTCCAGAACAACTCAGATACCAGTGGTGCTGTTAACCGCTTTAACTGGCGAAGAACAGGAGCTAACAGGTTTGGAAACGGGGGCCAATGATTATATGACAAAACCGTTTAGTTTTGAAATCCTAAACTCCAAAATCCGAAACATACTGATTCAGCAGGAGTCGTTCAGGAAGCTTTATCAGAAGCAGGTAGAAGTACAACCGGCAACGATAGAAATGGAAAGTCCTGATGAACAGTTCCTGCAGCAAATTCTTCAGGAAATAGAAAAGAATATAGGCAATAGTAATTTCTCAGTTGATATGCTTAGCAGCCTGATGCTGGTAAGCCGTGTAACCTTATACAAAAGAATTGTAGCCCTTACTGGTAAAACCCCGCTAGAGTTTATCAAGTCTTATCGTTTGAAGCGGGCAGCGCAGTTGCTGGAGCAGGGGAAATTAACCGTTTCGCAGATCTGTTATAAGGTAGGTTTTAAAACCACCAAGAACTTTGTGAAATCTTTCAAAGAAGAGTTTGATGTGCTCCCTTCTAAATATGCCGAAAACAAGGATATTACTGCTTTGTAGCCTTTTTTGTTAAAGGTTAACATTTGCGTACCCCTTTTTTAGCAATACAGGATTCAGTTGTATCTAGTTTTAACAAATAGAAACCCATCCCCTGGGGATCTTAACTAAACCAAATATGACGACCAAACATGAAAACGACAAGAACGAGTTGTAATGAATGGATTTTTATCCTGTTCATGATCTTTACACTTACCGGAATCACCAAATCCGGTTACTCCCAAAGTACTGCAAATAGAATAGTTACGGGTGTTGTTGCCGATGAAAGCGGAACAACTTTGCCCGGTGCATCTGTAGTGGTAAAGGGAACCAAAACCACAGCTTTAACCAATAATGAAGGTAAGTATTCCATCATGGTTACCTCAAATGCAAGTGTACTTGTATTTTCCTACGTAGGGATGACCACAAAAGAAGTTACTGTAGGTTCTGGCTCAGTAATTAACGCTAACCTTGAATCTTCTACTTCAACCTTATCAGACGTAGTAGTTATCGGTTACGGTACGTTACGTAAATCAGAAGTAACCTCAGCAATTTCTTCTGTTTCCCAAAAAGACATTAAAAATTTACCAGTTGCAGGCGTAGATCAGGCCTTGCAGGGTAAGGTAGCAGGTGTTACCATAAATAACAATGGCGGTCAGCCTGGTGGAGGTGTTTCCGTAAGAATCAGAGGGCTTACCTCAACAGGCGAAAATAACGAACCTTTATATGTAATAGATGGAGTAGCTATGCTTGGCAAAAGTAACTCGCTCGAACAAAATGTTTTGGGCGGTGGCTCAGGACAGACTGGTCAGAGTGTTATGGCTACGTTAAATCCTGCCGACATAGAAACAATAGATATTTTAAAGGATGCTTCTGCTCAGGCCATTTATGGAGCCAGAGGTGCCAACGGCGTGGTATTAATTAATACTAAAAGAGGTAAAGCCAACCAGGGTAAAATTACTTACGATTCCTATGTGGGTATGGCCGAGATTCCTAAAAAACTATCGGTAATGAACTTGCGTCAAAATGCAGAGTACATGAATTCTTTAGTGCAGGAAATCAGGGCAGTTCCCGGAAGTGGTTTGGATAGCATTGGAGAGTTTAAGAATCCATCTTTATTAGGTAAAGGCACCGATTGGCAAGATGAGATTTATAGAAGAGGGTTTACCCAAAGCCACCAGCTTGCTTTTTCGGGCGGAACAGAGAGAACCCAGTTTTATTTTTCAAGCGGATACCTTGATCAGGAAGGTACATTGATTAAAACAGGGTTTAACAGAGTAACGTTAAGAGCAAATA
>NZ_CAMLHF010000139.1 GCF_946479715.1 uncultured Pedobacter sp.
GCAAAAGTAGGAAAATTCAACCACCACACAAACATTTATACACCTTTTATTCCAAAATATCCCTAACTCGCTAAACCACAATAAGAAAAATTAAGAAGACCTATTTAAAATACTTTAATCCGTACCTAAACATAACATAAACCGGAATACTTAAGGCTATCCATGAAACGATATGCCATACTCCTACTCCCATTATTGCCGATAACAAACCTATAATTGTTATCACTCCCAGTAAAATAGGGATACCCCATACTTTGAAAAACACGTTATTATTATTCTTCATTCTCTTGAACAGTTGATAAAGTGAGCGATTCGGCTTCTCCCATAAGCCTTTTAAGTTGGGCCGACTTCGCCTTACGCCTGGCAAGCCAAAGGTAGATTCCGGAAATCAAAACAATAATAGTAGCGATATCAAAGATCGCCCAGAGTATCTTCATAGGCATACCCCCATAATCGCCAAAATGAAATGGCTGGGAGATAAAGATTGTTTTCAGGTACCATGGCAGATCCCTCATGTCTGTCAGCTCTCCTGTTTTAGCATCTATTAGCGCCGGTTTAATAATCCTTGAAGTTAGCGGAGTAGTTCCTATCATATACACCGCATAATGATACTTGCTGGAATAAAGTGTTCCCGGATAGGCAACAAAAGAAACATCCATTCCGGGAGCTGCTGCTTTAGCTGTTTTAACAGCAGTCTCCAGAGAACTTAAAGTTCCTGTTACCTTTGGTTTATCCTTATATCCTGCAACCATTTCGGCAAGTTGACTGGCTTTCCATTTGTCCAGAGCCGGATCAACCAGGGTGTTGATCACACCTGTAAGTCCAACAACCGATGCCCAGGCCAGCGTTACAATTCCAAGCAGGTTATGTAAATCCAGCCATCTTAATCTTGCTGATTTTTCTGTCCTGATCATTCCGAAATCAAAGCGTTTCATAATCGGTCCATATAATACTATACCCGAAACAATGGCTACAATAAAAAGCAAGCCCATCAGCCCCAGGAAAAGTTTACCGGGTATGCCCGCCAGCATTTCTACATGCAGGTAGTACATCACCAACATAAAGTCCATTTCATTAGGTGGCGTGTCCATTACCTTACCACTATACTCATTCATCCTAAGGTAATGATCTCCTTCAATGGGTGCCTCACTTGAATCGGCCACAACAACGAACATTTCACCAGGATGCTCTTTTACATCCCACGACACATACTTTATCGCCTTTACGGGTACGTGTTTTAGGGCCTCATCCAGAACAACATCTTTTGACAATTGTGGAGTTCCCGGAGCAACAGCAGGCATTTCTACTTCTTTGCCCAGCAAGTGATCAATTTCCTCGTAAAATATCAGAGGCAAACCAGTCAGGCATAGCATGAGCAAAAAAACCGTACAAATAAGACTGGTCCATTTATGAACTTCAAACCACTTTTTTATTGTTTTAGCCTTCATAAGTTAAAATTTATAAGCAAAACTTGCCGCAAAGTTCCTTGGTTTTTGAGGATTAACAGACCAGTAACCAATATAATAGTCTTCATTGGTCAGGTTGTTCATATTAAAAGTAAACCTGTATTTGTCTGAGTTGTAAAATAAACTTGCATTTAACAAGGTATAGCTTGGCAATTCAAAAACTCCTGTTGCGCTATTGTCTATTACTTTATATATACCAGCATAATTTCCGCCTAATCCAACACCGAAATCCTTTAATTTTCCATACCCAAATTTATAAGTAGCCCATAGATTGGCCAGATCCTGAGGACCTTGTCCACCCGGCGCTCTTCCTAATTCATTGTAAAAATCAGTGGGTTCGCCTGTATTACCTTTAAGCACTTTAATTCTGCTGTGGCTAACTCCTGCAATGATATTAAAACCAGGAAAAGGATTTGCACTTAAATCCAAATCAAAACCCTTGCTTCCAGTCTTTCCACCTTGCATGGCAGAAGTTGGCGTATCATAAACCCTGTTTGCTACTCTGATATCATATACAGAGAAAGTAGCAAACAACTTATCAGAAAACAAGTTGGCTTTTACCCCCACTTCCCATTGATTGGCTTGTTCCGGCTTAAATGATTTAACACCCTGACTTACATTATTTTCATCAAATACTTCACGTGGGTTTACATTAAAAAATGCGTTCATGTAATTTGCAAAAATAGACACCTTATCAAGAATCGGCTGATAAACCACTCCAAATTTAGGTGACAACACTAACTGATCATAATCATCTTCAGTATCTTTAAGATCACCTTTAGAGTTAAAATAATCCATTCTTAAGCTGGCCATCACACTTAATGAAGGCGTAAAATTAAGTACATTTGACACATAGGCACTGGAGATACTGTTCTTGATATTGGCACGACTTCCTGCTCCTGCATCAGCCAGGGCATTGTCAACCAAAGCTTGCGTTAAATATACCGGAGGTATTTCCTTTCCATCTTTATCAAATTCAACTTCACTGTTCTGAGGGGTAACCTGCCTTACTAAAGCCCAGGCCGAGCCATTGTCAATTACATTGCGGGTATAATAATCCAGACCTATCAAAACCCGATTCCTCAGGCTTCCAATTTTAAAATCACCGTTAAAATTCTGCTGAATATCAGTTGTATTAGTGGTTTGTTGTTCTTTGTGGAAATACTGGTCAAAATAATTGTCCCTGTTAGCTCCACCTGTCTTTAGATATGCGTCATCCCAGATATAGGTATAATAACCATCTGATTTTACATTCCCTCTGGAAACTACAGTTTGAGAAGTCCACTGATCAGATAGTTTATAAAGCATTTGACCTTGCAGGTTATACCTTGGATTTTTTATAGTCAGGTCGTTGCTCGTGAAAGACAAGTTCCTGTTCAGGTTTAGCTCTTTTAAGTTTTTAAAGATGAGCGTTGTATCCCTATTTGTATTAAAGAATACTGGAGGGGCCGCCCTTTCTTCCTGCAGAATTTCTGTCAATACCTGAAAAGAAAGCTTATCATTTACCTCATAAGCCAAACTAGGCGCTATGTAGAAAGATTTTTTAAATCCGGCATCCTGAAAACTGTTTTCTGTATGATAAGCCGTATTAATACGCATTGCAATCTTTTCAGTTTTGCTTAAGGGCATATTTACATCTGCTGTAACTCTGTTCAGCCCAAAACTACCCAGGTTGTAGGCTACTTCACCACCAAACTCATAATACGGTTTTTTAGTAATAGTATTGATAATCCCCCCATAACCATAAAAGCTTGCCCCAAACAATGTTCCCGAAGGTCCTTTCATCACCTGTATCTCTTCCACGCTTGCCGGATCAAGATTTCCACTGGTCAAGCCAGGTAATCCATTGATCAGACTTGGCTGCGCTTCAAAACCACGGAGCGCAAAATAAGAAGCTCCATCGCCGCCTCTTCCTGTAGATTCCCATGTTCTTGCTATTCCTGGAATGTTTCTCATGGCATCATCGTAGTTGCTAATGGCCTGCTGTTTTAATATTTCAGACGAAACAGAACTATATACCTGTGGATTCTCCAGGTTTTTTAAAGGCATCTTAGCAACTGCGGCGGTTACTTTGTTTGTATTTCTGGAAGAAATGATTACCTCCTGTAATTGATCAGAATTTTCATTCAGTACGAAATCAACAGATACAGTTTCTCCTGATTTTACTTCTACAGCCTGTTCTTGTTTTGCCAGACCAATAAATGTTGCAGTCAGAATATATTTTCCTGTTTTAATATTCTTAAGCTGATATGCTCCTTTTTTATCTGTTAAGGCTGTTTTTCCTGTTCCTTTAATGTTTACGGTTACAAGTTCTGCAGGTTTCCCATCCGAGGTTTTTACTGAACCATCAATATTTCCAGTCTGCGCAAATGACAGACTTACAGAAAATAAGAGCAAAATAATACAATTGGTAAAAATTCTTATCATGTTAAAGTTTGTTTGATCCCACAAACCTACTATTTAAAATAATTCTAAACAATATTATTTAAAACTATTCTAAACAACAGCCTTAAGCACTCCTGTTCACGTATTTAAGGTGTACAGCGATAAGTTTAAGTGATCTTTAAACACCTACCCTTTGTTCTCACATCATACACACATTAGACACAATTCCTTCACAAAAAGGTACCTGTTTGTGGGTTTGGTGTGAAGGAGGTGTGAATAAGGTGTGAGAATTCCGCTTGATCCGAAGAAACCTAAATAATCATTAAAAAAAAAGGCAAAAAAAAAGACGACATCTGGAGCAATGTCGCCTTTAATTAAGAAATAAATTTCTTGTACCCTGGAAGGGATTCGAACCCCTGACCCACGGTTTAGAAAACCGTTGCTCTATCCAACTGAGCTACCAAGGCCTTTCCCCTTAAGGAGCGCCAAAGATATAAAAACATGCGAATAAGCACAAATCTATTTTGATAATTTTCTAAAAAAACCGCATTAAAAAAATATAAGCAAGATTACCAGACACTTAACAAATAGCCTAAATACCGGTATTTTACTTTCCATTACTCTACCTCCATTGTCAATAATTCAAAATAACTTAGCAATTCCTAAACTTACATTTTTGTTACGTTTAAAATAAGGCATGGATGTTGCATATCTAAAGTATTACAAATAAGAAAAACGTGTGTTTCATCCAACAAGTAAGTCAAAAACCTTTATCCCAAACAAATCCTGTAGGAATGCTATTTAATTTGCGGGCAGAAAACGGGGAAGTTTTGCTACGATTAGAGGATTACATAATAAGCCCACACAATTAACCAAATAGTAACAAACTTTAAATCTACCACTACCGACCTATGGATAATGACGCTCATAATTTGCAATCGCTGGTTGAAGCACTTGATGATGTAATTCTGGAATTAACAGAGCAATCTATAATTAAGCGGGTTTGGACAAAAGATAAATCCAAATTGTTCATGCCTCCCGATTTTTTCATCAACAAGAGTATTCCGGAAGTTTTTGGTGAATTTGGAGATATCTTTATTGACTGCATAACCAGACTACTTAGTACTGGAGAAAGACAACAGTGTATCTACCCTGATTTTGACCCAGCTAAGTCTCTGTGGTATTGTGCTAAGTTTCAAAAAATTGAACCAATTAATACTGATGCAAGGATAATCTGTATTATAGAGGACATTACAGCTAAAAAAGAGATGACCGATCAGCTTGAGAAGAATAGCTTAGAACTCAAAAGGATCAACAATTTGCTAGAAATAGGTCATCAAATTTCAAAAATGGGTGGTTGGGAATATGATACGATAAGTAAAGAAGTATTTTTAACAAATCAGATCTATGAAATTAACGAATCAGATCAGCATATTGTAATCAATAGTATCAATGTGCCACAATCATTTGACAAAGAGAATAAAACAATATTATTAAAAGCGCTGAAAAATTCGCTTGACAAAAATATTGACTTCGACATAGAATTAGAGCTCATAACAGCTAAAAGGAATAAAAAATGGGTAAGAATCTCAGGCGTTCCAATAATGGAAAACAACAATGTTCGATTGTTCAGAGGAATATTGAAGGATATTACAGACATTAAAAACAACCAGCTGGAGCTTATTGAGGCCAAAAATCTTGCTGAACAAATTGCCAGAAAAAGAACGGAGACACTTTCCATTATGAGCCATGAGATTCGGACTCCTTTAAATGCAATTATTGGAATAAGCAATCTTTTGGATCAGGCCACATCATCAAACAAGGATATAAAAGAGTATGTTGATCATCTAAGATACTCTTCTAATCACTTATTGGGGCTTATAAACGACATATTAGATCTGGAAAAGATTGAAAGTAAAAAGATGCAATTAAATGAAGCTCCTACAAATCTGATATCACTTATAAATAATGTTTACAAGCAATTTTTACCATTCGCTAAAAGTAAAAGCCTTGCCCTGAACTTCCATCATGATTATAAAACACCTGAGTCCTTAATGATTGATGACCTTAGGCTAACAAGGATACTAAACAACCTATTGGCTAATGCCATCAAATTTACCGAAAAAGGAGAGGTTAGTATCACCCTAAAAACGCTGGTCGATCAAGACGATCATGCCTCTATCTTATTTAAAATTTCCGATACTGGCATAGGTATTCCTGAACACCTACATAATCTGGTATTCGATAAGTTTCATCAGGTCCACCAAGATTCCCACCGGCAACAAGAAGGAAGCGGATTGGGACTTAACATTACCAAAGGTTTAGTCAGGCTTTTCAAAAGCGAAATTCGCTTAATAAGTAAACCTTCCATAGGATCAATATTCGAGTTTCAAATCGACTTCAAAAAGGCCTTGCCTATACAAAAGGAAAAGAAACCAAACGCATTCGAATTTGATTTCCCTACCCTACCCGATTTTAAATTGTTGATTGTAGACGATAATCCTACAAATTTGCTCGTCGCCACCCGTCAATTAAGTCGTTTTGGGATCAATGCTGATAAAGCTGACAATGGTTATACTGCTATAGAATTTCTGAAAAAGGAAAAGTTCGATGTTGTTCTTGTAGACCTGCACATGCCAGGCATGGATGGTTATCAGCTATCTAAATACATACAGGAAACCTATCCGGAAACCAAAGTAATCATTTTTACTGCTGATGTGCTTGAGGAGGTGAGACTTAGGCTTAAAGAAATGGGCATTCTCTATATTCTCTCTAAACCATTTAAACCAGAGGAAATGTTTGAGCTCTTTTTAGAAGTACTTGAGGCAAAATAATTCATAACTTTATGCCCCATGAGAGTACTTCTATTAGGGTTTGCGCTGCTTTTAACCAGTGCCCCATCGTTTTCACAAATAAACACCAAAGCCACTGAAGCTGTTGTTACTTATGGGTTCCGAAATAACGGAAAAGAATCAAAAGCTGAACAAAAAATGTTCGTTAAGGGTAATCAGATACATCTGGTACCTCAGGGTCGTCAAACCGAACAACAGTATCTGCAAATTGCTCAAAAGGCCAGTTATCAGATACAAAACAATAATGCTGTAGAATACACACTTAAAAAGCCGTTTTCTGAATATGTAAAAGCGGAACTGCTTCCGGGAATAGATACTATATTGGGTATTCCCTGTAAAAAGGCCAAAGTCTTTGTTCGTTCCAATACCATTGAAGTATGGTATACAAACGACCTTAAAATTAAAGGAACGCCTAGCATTTCAATTGCTCCTGGATTAGGTTTAGTTCTTAAAACCATTCGTAATGGTAATTCCGAAACTTTTGCAAAAAAAATCGAGTACCGTACAGTAACCTCAGAAGAACTTGCCTGGCCAAAGAGCTGGGGCACCATGTTAGATGAACCAGCATACCAGCGACAAGTAATCGAAAGCCGCTATACTACCCTCACCATTTTCAATAACGAGCAGATTAGTTTTGGCAACAAAACAGAAAATCCTACAGGAGAACAATCTAATGTTACCTACCATTTCTCTGGTGGAACAGTTATTCTTAAGAAAGTAAAGTTACCGGCTACAAAAGCTGGTCAACAATTATTTATTGAATTAGCACAACATTCTAACGGAGATGCATATGACCGTACAGGCTCTGTATTTATGATCCCTACCGACAAATCCATTTCTTATCTTAATGCTTTGCAAAGTGGCATCCAGGCACTACCTATATATTCAGCCAGAAATGGAAAGAAATATCAGGGAGTTACAGCTACCGACAACTATTTACCCCCGCTTGAGTTAATGCGTTTTTTCACCTCTTTTGGCGTAAACCATTTTAATGCACAGGCAAAAATAAAAGGGTATAACTGGGCCGATTCAGTTGTCTACAAACAGGATATCACCTCGCTATTACCCCGTTTGCAAGGAGAAGTATGGATAGGCGTTTTTATAGGGAACTATGATAAAGGCGGACATAAGGCTAGTCTTTATTTCAAATACTATCCAGGTTATGAAGGTGAAAGCCAAAAAGAGGAAAAGAAATGGTTAATGCCTGCCTTTAACACAACTAATCTAATGGAAATGTCGGGACAGGAATACGGCACAATGTTCGATCAGGATTCTCTTACTGTAACTGTGGATATCCCACAAGGTGTAAAAAACCTGAAAATGAGATATCTTACAACCGGTCACGGGGGCTGGGGTGGCGGAGATGAATTTGTACCGAAGCAAAACGAAATCTTTGTTGATGGTAAAAGAGTATATCACTTTATTCCATGGCGAGAAGATTGTGCAACATACAGATATTTAAACCCTGCATCAGGCAACTTTGGGAATGGTTTGTCCTCTTCGGATCTTAGCCGCTCCAACTGGTGTCCGGGAACAATTACCTTACCTGTTGAAATCCCCCTGCCGGACCTTAAACCTGGCAAACACACATTTCAGGTAGCAATACCACTAGGCAAACCAGAAGGCGGGAGTTTTAGCGCGTGGAACGTATCAGGAACACTAATCGGCGACCAGGAATAAAATAAAAAAAAGGCATCCGGAATCTGGATGCCTTTTTTATTAAAATTAAGCCTCTATACTATTCTGCTTCTCTTTTAATGTAAGTTTTGTTACCATTTTTGTTGATGTAATATTTACCTCCACGTGGGCCAGTATAAATTACTTCAGAATTAGGGCCTTTCAGTGTTCTGTCAATAGTTGGCTTATAATCTTTATTAGCAGCACTGGCAACAGTGGTAGTTGTTTGTTTTTTCACTGTCGTTGCTTCCTTTTTAGCTTCCTTCACAGGGGCCTCTGCTTTTTCTTTGGCAGCTGTAGCAGAAAAACGCTTATCCGGTGTACCATCTTTTTTCAGTTTCACATCACTAGCCGGAGCTGCAGCGGTTTTTGCAAAACGTTTATCAGGAGTACCATCTTTTTTTAGCTTCACGCCTGAAGTGGTTGCTTCTGCTTTAGTTTTTGTTGCTGTTGTTTCTTTTTTAACCTTTGCGGTTGCATCTTTTTTTGCATCAGCGGTTGCTTTGGTTTTAGCAGTAGCTTCTTTCTTAGCGTCAGCTTTGGCTTTGGCAGCTTCTTTCTTTGCGGTCGCAGTCGCCTCTTTTTTAGCATCAGCTTTCGCCTTTGCAGCTTCCTTCTTCGCCTCAGCAGCAGTTTCTTTAGCTTTCGAAGTTTCTTTTTTTGCTTTTGTTGTTGCTGCTTTCTTAGCAGTAGCAGTTGAAGCAGTTTGTGCCATACTTAAGCTCACACAGAAACTTAGCATAGCAATTAGTGAAAGTAGTTTTTTCATAACTTTTTAAATAGCTGATTGAATATCTGTTATTCTGCTATTAGATTAGCCTAATAACTATATACAATTTACACATATCGTACCAACATTATCAAGAAATCCAAATAAATATTTTCATTAAAAGAAATGAAGCTACCAAAATGGATAATCACTATACAATAGTAGCAGTAAGTTTATTTCCACTAACAGCTGTACTGTAAATTTTTAACGTTCTTGTGTTTCCTGTTGTACCCTGTGGCCCCTGAAGTACAGTACCATTGGTTGAGTATTCAGAAAAGTGCAATTGGCACTGTATTTTATTATCGGTCTGTTTCCAAACTAAACTACCTCCTTGATGCGGGCAAATAGATTCTGTAGCTACAAATGCAGAAGCAGTATTCCCAGCAGCTATTCTAAAAAATAAAACTCCATTTACTTTCGCCTGGTCTCCCACAGCCATTAGCTGGCTTGAAAGGTCTACAGTGGCTGTATTACCGTTGCCACCGGGTCCTGGATCAGGTTTGTCGTCAGGACCATCATTTCCACTTTTTCCACAGCTCGAAAGGCATGTTCCTGTGCAAACCAATGCAAGGCCCAGCCCTAATGATTTGATAAATTCGTCACGTTCCATAGTTTTTGATTTTAGTTTAGTAAATTTTTGATTTCTTATCCGGATCCTGATTTTTTGACTTAAACAGGGTAAAGTTTCTTGATATGGTAAAGCCAAAACGTACACCACCTTTACTCCACGATTTCTTAGTATTTGGAATGAAATTATTTTCAACTATATACTCCGAGTTCATAAAGTTTAAAGAGAAAATGTGCCCCCCTGTTTCTATTTCCAAACCAACACCAAATGGATTGTAATAAGTTTCGGTTAAATCTTTAGGTCTCGATAATCCATTTACAACGGTATAATCGGCAATAAAAGAAAGTCGCTTGGTAATTTTCATTCTCCCCGCAAAACCAAGGGAAAAAAGGTTCTTGGAATCACCGGCGTCTTCAATATTATTTCGTACTAAAAAACCCGGCATCACCTCTAGTGAAAGACGCGATGAGAATTTACGTGATATAATAGATTGAAAGAAATAAGAGAATCTGTCACTATACTGTCCAAACTCGCTATCATTAAATGGCTCTCTGGCAATCCAGCCAAGCTGGGCAAAGAGGGTCATATTAATCGGCATCGAACCATTACTCTTTTGTTTTAGGAGTTTGTACTTGCCCGAAAAGTTGAATAGTTCATCCTGTTTACTTCTTCCTACAGCAACAGTAAAATCGTCGGTAACCCCATAATCCAATCCAATAAACAAATCTGTTGCAACATCCAGGCCGTACAAAGTATGTGCACTTCCAAAACGTCCGCCAATATCACCAAAATGGTGACGGATTCTCAGATCCAGATCATGCTTCTTTTGAGTTTCACTTGAGTGAGATAAAACAACATGTGTCGACTTAAAGGCGGCGTCTACCGTAGTAGCCACCCCCCCACTGTCCAGGGCTTTTAACAATGAGTCCGCTTCCTGAGCTTGAGCATGCAGCGTAAAAAGCGAAAAGGAAATCAGTAAATATTTAATCTTATTCATGGGTTTGGTTATTTTAATGGATTGAATTTACCTTCAGCTTTTATCGTAATGAACTCGGCAATCTTGGTAAACACCAGCTTTGGTATTTTAATATCATGGTCTACACAGGCAACTTTAAACTCTGTGCTGATTTGTACAACTCCATTGGCTATGGTTACTTTTCCTGGAATTGTGCGTTTCTTGTCTACTCCATGTACAGAAAGGATACCTGTAACCGTTACAGCATAATTACCATCTTTGCTAAAATCCAATGGCTGGTCAATCACACCTTTAAATTTTGCATAAGGATATTTGTCGCTCTCTATGTAATTTTCGTTGAAATGCTCCTGCATAAGCTTCCGGTCAAACTCAAGCGTCTTAACGGCCAGTTGTACAACTATTTCTCGGGTTTTGGTAACCAGAACAGCATTACCTTTATCACTTACGGCTCTTATGTCTTCAAGGGGTGTAGATGAGAATAGGCCTATTCTAATATCTTTGCTAACAAAGTTCTGCGCCCCGGCACTTAAATGCAGCAGCAGGAATGCTACCAACAATCGGGTTATTTTTCTTATCCTATTCATATTTAATTGAGTTACTGCCTTATTTAAGTTTTAATGAACTTATATCTCCTAGTACGGAGTAAGAAACAACAAGGTTGCCTGGGCAGTAAATATTTTCACATTTGCGCATCGCTATCGCCACCCGTCATCCTGAATTGATTTCAGGATCCGGGAATAGAAAGATGGAATAGCGCTTGCGGGATCCTGAAATGAATTCAGGATGACGGTGTATAAAACAAAAAAGGCCTGCAATCTCTTGCAGGCCTTTCGTATAATTCAAATAATACTATTTAGCATTTTTCTTCTCAGTAACCTCAGTACGGATCTCTTGAGCAAGTCCTTTTAGATCCTGCATTGCTTTACGAACTCTAGTACCGGCTGCGCCATTACCTGAATTATAAAATTTGTCTGCATCTGCTTCGATTCCAGCAATAAGTTGTTTAAGTTTTGAAAATTTTTCCATGTTTTTCTTAAGTTAAGATTTTAAAAATATTTGATATAACGCTCTAAAGGTAATAATTATTGGATTTGCACCAAATCAATGTTTCATAATCTCCAATCATTTTTTCCACATCCTACCCTCATTGTTAATAAAATCTTCATATTTCACACTTATTGCTGTTTAATATGCCAATAATTAGTTATAATTCGGGTTTTGGGTCATCTGTGGATTCGCCAGTAACTCTTTCTGAGGTATTGGCCATAGGTAATCTCTATTCGCTTTTGCTGATCTCACCTCTACATTTACCGGCTGATTGGTGTTCGGGTCTATTGCTCCCGTAACAGGGCCATTCATTACCTGCTCAAAAATGCCCCATCTTCTGATATCGTAATAGCGAACACCTTCAAAAGCAAGCTCTACCCTACGTTCTCTTCTAACCAGCTCACGTAATTTTTCTTTGGTATTATATTCAGCCACATTTACATTAGGCATACCTGCTCTGTTTCTGATCTCGTTCAAGTATTTTATCACGTCCGGGTTGCTGAAGTCGTCAAGTTCAATTAATGATTCCACGTAATTCAGCAATACCTCAGCATAACGCATAATCATAAAATCCAAGGTTCTGGTACCTGTTTTATCCTTTGGATCCAGATACTTGTTGATCCAATATCCGGTCGAAGTTGAATTTTGTTCGCCCAACTTATCAAGTCCGGAGTTCTCAAAAGGTTTTAAAACTACACCTGTATAAGTTGCCCCCGGCAAGATTATCGATGCAGCCATTCTAGGATCTCTGTTATTGTGATAGTTAGGCTCCCTTGCATAAATAGCTGCAGAGTCAGGCCCCAGCTCTTCTAACGTTTTCCCTTGTTTTGTCTCATAGGCATTTACTATAGATGCTGTTGGAGAAACAACAGTTTTACCTCCAGTACCCTGAGGGGCAAATGTCAACCATTGATTACCTCCCGAAGTTACCTCTCTAAAAAAGATTCTTTCAGAATTGATCTCTCCCACATATAAAAACAGATCTGCGTAGCTGTTCTGTACATTTGCACTCTTCCGCAAACTATACGCATCCATATCGATGATCCTTTTTGCAGAACTTTTAGCTAAACCATAATCTTTATAATATAATGCCAGTTTAGAAATCAATCCCAGGCAGGTTCCGGCCGATATCCTTTTTAAGTCTGCATTTACGGTAAACTTCGGAGGCAGGTTATTTGCACACTCATTCAGCTCAGCCATAATAAAATCGTAAACTTCTTTTTCGGTATTTCGCGGTAGATAGCTGTTTTCAGGAGTTACAGACTGCTTCAAAATCGCTATTGGCCCAAAGAACATAAACAGTTCCATATGATAGTACGCCCTCAAGGCTCTTGCTTCATAAATATATTGCTTCTTCAGCTCCGGATCAGGCAAATACGCTTTATCCACATTCTCAAGAAATCGGTTTGATCTTCTTATGTCGCGATAATCATCATCCCAAATGCCGGTTCCAACCGCCCAATTCGAGCCTTGTAAGCCTTTAACATAAGATTCATAGTCTCCTCGTAAACTTTGTCTGGCAACAGCATTATCGCTCATGGCATCAAGGAACATCAGCTGCCGGCCCGAAGAGCCATCAGGCATTCCTGCATAAATGGAGTTCAGTGCAGAGGTCACATTGGCCTCTGTATTCCACCATATTTCATCATAAACATCCGTTGGATGATCATGTGTTAAAAATTTCTCACAACCAGAAAATGTAAATAAGGTTGTTATAAGGACTAAATAATAGACTTTTTTCATCTGAATTAAAATTTAACATTTAAACCAACTGTATACATTTCCACAATTCCATAGGTCCATTGATACCCCCTGCTTTCTGGATCTGTAATCTTAACAGAAGTAAAAGTGGCCGGATTTTGTGCATTTACATATAACCTTATACCGTTAACACCTAGCTTCCTTGCAAAGGAATTCTGAACATTATATCCTAACTGGATATACTTAACCCTTAAAAAAGCTCCGTTTTGGAACCAGAAATCTGACGACAGTTTATTGTTTGCCGGGGCTGTTGATAAGCGTGGAAAACGGGCATTTGTATGTTCCGGGGTCCAGTAATTCTTTGAATAATAAGTTGTTGGTATACCACCGTCTGCACTAAGGTCTAAAGGCTGGGCAAACATCCCATATAAAACAGCATTATTATTACCTACGCCCTGAATTAGTGTTTCAATATCAAAGTTCTTATAGGCAACTCTTAAATTAGCAAAATAGTTAAGTCTGGGTACCGGATCTCCTATAACGTCCTGATCTGCCGCCCCAATAACATTATCGCCATTTAAATCAAGATATTTAATATCTCCTGGCTTGGCGTTTGGCAAGGTCGGAACTAGTGGTTTTCCGCTGCCATCAAAATCGCTGGCCTGTAACAATCCGTTTGTTTTGTATCCGTAAATGCTGTTAATACTGCTACCAACCTCAGTAATTACTGTTGGAGAGATAATTGACCCTCCCTGAAGCTTAATTATCTTATTGCGGTTATACGAAACACCCGGGTTAAATGAGATACTTAAATCCTGAGCTAGTCTTTCATTATAATTTAATGAAACCTCCCATCCTTTATTAGATAGCTCACCTGCATTTACAGGAACGTCAGCTTCAAAACCACCTACAAGTGGCAGGGTGGGAAAAAGAATGATATTCTTAGTCTGTTTATCATAGTAATCAAAAGTAATCCCTAGCTTATTGTTCTTCAGCAAACTAAGATCCACGCCCAAATCCAGCATATTTACCGATTCCCAGGTGATATTCGGATTACCATAAGTAGATTCAACACCACTGCTTCCGTTAATTAAAGTCTGATACTTATATAATCCTATATTATCATTACCAAGTTTACCATACGATGCCCTTAATTTCAGGTTATTAATGATCTTGGAATCCTTCAGAAAGTTCTCGTTATGAAGGTTCCATCCTACTGCTACCGATGGGAATACCCCAAATTTATTATTAGGACCGAAACGAGACGAACCATCCGTACGTACTGTTCCTTCCAGCAAGTATTTATCTTTAAAGGAATAGTTCAATTTAGCATATGCTGATACCATTGAAAATATGTCCCATGATCCGCTATTGGTCTCTTCCTGCGAGTAACCAGCCAGGGCAAAAACCCTGTGATCATTAATATTCAGCGTATAATCTGTAGTTACACCAGCATAATAATAGGTAGTTCTGGCCATTCCTGTTGCTCTCTGCAATGCCCATGTTCTT
>NZ_CAMLHF010000140.1 GCF_946479715.1 uncultured Pedobacter sp.
TATCTTTATTGGCCAGCAGGTCATGATAATCATCATAAGTTTTAATATCTATATAATTGGCATTGCCTGTTTTTTTGGTATACCAGCCTTCTACCAGCTGTTTTCCACTTTTCAGTCTGTTACCGTCTAAATCTGCGATGGCCACAATACGGGCTTTATCATATTTAAAAGTTTCGGCAAGGTCATGTGTGCGGGCAATTCGGCCGCAGCCGATCTGGCCAATATTAATTTTATTGCTAGGTGCGTTTTTACCAAACACAGAAGCAGGAACTATAGTAGGAAAGCCAGTCATGGCAACAGAAGTAACAACAGCACTCTTGACAGCCGTTTTCACGAAATCTCTTCTACTATATGGATTTTTTTTATTTTCGCTCATCATATCATCTAGGTTTATCAGGTTAATATTTGGTTAGTAGCGCAGTGGTGTATTTCGCGAATCTGCGTATGCTTTACTGTAATCTATTTTTTTATACTGGCCGGCAACATAGTTAATGCCCTGAAGGATGTGTTTGATAAAAACCGGGTCTTCATAGTTTTCTTTATCGTGGCCAAGGGCAGTAATCCAAACATTTCCTCCGTCAAATTGCTGGTACCATACTGCAGGATATAACTCCGAAAACGGAGTAGAAAATGTTTTTATTTTCTCTGCATCTGCCGGGTCAGATGAATTTAAAGAAGTAACATCATGTGCCATGATTACTTTAATACCAGGGTACAGTTCTTTGGCAAAATAACACTCATCTTTTCTTTCCCAAACTTTTGGCAAGCCCGCAACAGAGGGATGCGAAGGGTCAATTACTTTTACCGTAAACTTTTGATTTTTGGCGTGCCAGGCAAAGGTGCCTCCCAGCATTTGCTTAAACCACTGCCAGTTTCGTTCTGTACCGGTTACGGAGTGCAAGCCAACAAATCCGCCTCCGGCTTCTATATATCTTCTAAAGGCTAACCTTTGCCCATCAGTATCAAACACATCATTATTGGTGCTTGGAAAAATCAGCAGGGTATACTGCTTTAAATTTGCCTCTGTAAAAACCGATGGATCATCAGATACATCAGTGTCAAATCCATTTTCCTGACCCAATTTCTGAATGCACTTTACTGCATTAGGAATATTGTCATGAACAAAGCCCTTCCCGTTTTTGGTATATACCAGGACTTTTACTTTTTTCAGAAAGGTGGTCTTTTCAGCAGCCATTGCAAATGGGATGCACAATATCCATAAGGCTGAAAGCAGGATACACGCTTTGAATTTAAATCTTAAAATTGATACGCTCATTAGTTTGAATTAAGTTGGTTTAATTTTATTTTAACTACTGGAGGGCTGGCAAAATCGCCCCATGCAGCTTCAGCACGCTCCTTAGAAGTATGGCCATTGTATACCAGGAATCTATATTTTAGGGTATAGGTTTTTCCCTTTTCCAATAACCAGTCTTTATCTTTTGTTGGCGAGAAATTGGCATACACATCTCCCCGTCCGTTCATGTTTTCGGGCCATATCCTTAATGGTTCCGGGTAATTATAATTGGTGGGATAAGACATCATTACTGCACCGGCATAGTCATCATCTATCTTTCCTTGCAAAATCACCCATCTTGCCTTTGTGCCATCTGCATCTTTTCTTGTTTTTCCTTCGGATGTCAGTGTTTCGCTATTTTCTTTATTCCATTTTTCTGTAGCCCGCCAACCCAAGCCGCCATAACGGTATTCTTTAAGTAATACCGGTTCATCGGTAGCGCAGTTAAGCTGAATAGCGATGTCTGCGATATAATAATTCTGACCCTTTTGAGGTTGGAAAATCCTTACTGACTGAAGCTCGTTAAGCGCTACCTTTTCTGATCCGTCTTTTTTAAAAGCCACATGATCGTGCAGTGTCTGATACTCGGCATACACCGGACCTGCGTTTACAGAAACAAAATCTACAAACCTTACCGTTCCTTTCCGGTCTTTTAGGTTCCAGAAGTCTACAGTATCACCCTCAAACACCACATGGGTCCATGGGTTCCACAATCCATAATGATGGTAATGATCAGGAGCCTGTATCCTTGTTAACTCTTGTCCGTGCGGAGACCATAACGGATGTATAAAACCGCTTCTTTTAAAGGCCGTATCTATTCCCTTTGGCGGATAAACCGTTTTGTAATTATAGCGGAGTAAGTTTTTATTTCCATTACTTATTGTTAACTCACCATTTTCACGGGCAGCCTTTATGTGATCAGTAACCTTAAGTGGTTTTCCTTTTTCCAGGACAAATACGCCTGTGGCCGAAGAGGGTTTTACCAGCCAATGCAAAAACCGTTTTCCGTTGTTTTCTATTTGATAAGCTACAGGGATTTGTTTGTTTCCTTTTACTTCTATTAACTTGATAACACTATCCGGCAAAGAAGTAATTGCATCCAGATCTACCTGAACATGGATCTCTTTATCTGCAGTTCTTTTCTTCAGGTCTACTTCCAGGGTGGCTATTCTTTGGGCACATAAAGGTGTTGTTATTGCTGAAAAGGCAATAAAAGATATACAGGTTAGCCTCAGGGAATTTAACATCATTATTTCTTTAATCGTATTTTAAAAATATGGTTTTTAGACAGTAAGTTCAATTTAGCCCTTATTCTATTTTATCAATCGGCGGCACATTACCTTCAGAGCCAGAATATCCTTTGTTTTGATTTATGTGACCGGAGACATTTGCCCTGATCGCACTTTGAGGTACCGGCCAAAGCACATGATAAGGACTCATGGTATATTGATCTCCATGATTTGTTTTAACACCATTTTTATAGAACACATTTTTTTCTTTTACCCTATCATAGAAGAAATTGTTCTCCGAAAAATTGGTTAAAGAATATGCTTTACCATTATAGGCAGTTTTGCCGGTAAGTGCAAAAATATAAGCAATTCTGGTCAGCTCACATTTCCTTGGCTCCTCGTAATAAAGTTCACGGGCTCTTTCATCTAGTATAGTACCGATGTTTATCGACGCAGGTGTATAGGGTGCTGCGTTTGCACGTGCCCTTACCTTGTTAATATCAGCAGCAGCACTGGCCAGATCGTCTTTCCAATAATAAGCCTCGGCACGAAGCAAATAAGTTTCTGCTATCCTGAACACATACCAGTCTGTATGGCCACCTTGCATTGGTGCATTTTCAAAATCAGGTATAAATATTTTATACTGTGGCCATCCAAAATAACTCCTTATGGTATCGGTAACGATAAGTCCGCCGGCAGCATTTCGCAATTGTATCGGTTTATTGTAGTAAGTAGGGTCGCTCTTTTTTAATGCAGGCTCATTATAAACAAGATCTTCCATGTTCATCCAGTTGCCTTTAATGTGCCTTAAGTCATTAGGGTCATCCCAGATCGCTTGTGTGCTGTAAGATGTTCCGCGACAGCGGCCAATTCCTCTTCCATAAAGATTTGACTGTGTGATCTCCAGGTTAATTCCATCATTTGTCCCTTTTTTTCCATTTGGTGTATTGATGTTTGAACCCCAGTTTGGTACCGCCTGACGCATGATTTTCATCCCTCCATCATATCCCCCATCCATCTGCCTGTCAATCACCATAAATATACCTTCCCTATTCTCACCCAATGATTTGTTCTCCGGTCTGTGAAGATCCCATATCAGGTTTCTTGTTTCATCTGCCCTTGTAGCGCCAAAACGGTTGGTCATTAGGGCATACGGACTTCCATTTATAACTGCATTTGCGGAGGCTATGGCATCGTCAAATTTTCCAAGCGCCAAATTCACCTTAGTAAGCAAATGATTTACGGCCCCTTTGGTTACTTCGCCCTTATTCACATTATCAGTTACCCATTGCGCTGCAAATTCCAGGTCTGTTTTCATCTTCTGAAGAATTACCTCGCGCTTAGTCGTATAAAAATCGACCCTTGGAGTGGTTACTTCATTTAACAACAAAGGAACATCGCCAAATTGGTTTACCAGACGATAATAACGGAATGCCCTGTGAAAATAGGCCGATCCAAGTATCGAATTACGCTCAGCTTCATCTTTAAAATTGGCGGCATCAATACGACTAATTACAGTGTTTGCATATTTGATACCCTTGTATCCTTCGTCCCAATAATATCCGATTCTGTTAAAGTCAACCGAATTTAGATTCGCATCAGGAGTAATCAACAGGTTTAAATCCTGAGCAGGACCAGATTTATCTGTTGTACCATCAACTGCTATCTCAGAGAATATTTGCTCAGTAATCCATGGCGCCCCATCACCAAAATATTCATTCCGTAAATTTCTTGCACAGGCAACTAATGTAGCCCTCAAAACTGCAGGGTCTTTATAATCTTCATCTGTGTAAAAGGAAAGCGGTTCGGGTTCTAAAAAGCTTTTTTTACATCCAATTCCGGCCAGCATAGTAATGACTAAACAGACAGGTAATATTTTATATAGATTTTTCATGATCATCAATTTGATTTATACTACAAGGTTACATTTAGACCTAATGTCACATACCGGGGTGTTGGGTTTTTATTTTGCGGATCCCAATAATCCCAATCCGGTGCGTAAATTGCCGCATTTTGAACAGTAGTAAAGATCCTTACACTATTCAACCTTCCTTTTTCAACCAGTTTCTTTGGCAAAGTGTATGCTAACGAGACGTTATCGATTCTGATAAAGGACGTTTTACGATACACATTATAGTTTGCACTGCCATTGCTTGAATACAATCTTGCATAATCGTTGATTGGATTTTCTGCAGTCCAATACGGCACTTTGTACGAATTCTGTCTATCCTGGAAACCGGAATTATTCTTAGCCTCATTAAAATCAGTCATAGCTCCCCAGTTGGAGTACATAGAGAAAGAAAAATCAAAGTGCTTAAACAGCGTAAATTCATTTCTCATTGAGGTGGTAAATTTAGGATTTCTGGATCCCAGGAATTGTTTATCAGCATCTGTGAATTTGAAATCGCCATTTACATCCTGCAGTTTAAAATCTCCCGGTTTTACACCGTATTTAGCAGCTTCCGCAGCCTCGTTTTGCTGCCACACGCCCAAAACTTTTAAGTCCCAGATGGCATTCACATCCTTGCCTATAAACCAACCATTTCCAGGATCATTGTTTTCAACTTTGCCAATTACCTTTCCTTCATTGTCCAACTGATTTACTTCGCCAAATAAATGAACGATCTTGTTCCGGTTCAAAGAAAAGTTTACAGAGGTTTTCCAACTGAAATTCTCTCTTTTAAAGTTGTTGCTGTTCAAGGCTATTTCTACACCGGTATTGGTCACATTACCAAGGTTAGAGGCGATGTTAAAGAAACCTGTTACACTTGGCAAGGCTCTTAACAAGAGTAAATTACTTGTGTTTTTCTTGTAAACCTCTACCGATCCGTCTATTATATTATTAAGGATTGAAAAGTCCAGACCTCCATTAAATGACGATGTAGATTCCCATTTAAGGTCTCTGTTTATCATTCTATCGACATACAATTGTGCAATAGGAAAAACTGTTCCTGACGGAGATACATATAAGTATTTACCCGTATTAAGATTTGAAAGCGCTAAATAACCATCAATGTCTCTGTTCCCTACCGATCCATAAGACAGACGAAGTTTTGCATAATTAAGCCAGCTTACAGATTTCATAAAACCTTCGTCGCTGAACACCCAACCCAAAGCCAATGAAGGGAAAGTGGCCCTCGGATTTCGCTGTCCGAAGGCAGAATACCCATCGCGACGAATGGTAGCTGTTATTAGATATTTACTATTAAGGGTATAGTTTAATCTGCCCATCAATGCATCACCGGTAGTCACCAAATCGTTACTGCTCACAATTGGTTTTACTCCTGAACCGATGTTATGATAGCTTAATTTATCATTCGGATCAAAGCCCTCATTTTCTATTCTGGACGAGGTTTGTTTTAATTTTTCTGCGTTTAACAAGAATGTAACATCAAACTGATGAATTTTATTAAACGTTTTATTCCATTTCAAAACATTATCAATTTGCCAGTTAAAACGAGTGGTTTCTGTGCGGTCTGCATACCCTTTTCTGGCAACATAGTCTGGATGTAGTGCAGAAAAATGATTGAATTCCCTGGTCTGATCATAACTTGGCGTTACATTTACGGAGTATGAAAAGCCAAATGGCAATTCACCTTTTAAATACATGGTCGAAAAGATGGTGTTATACTTTAGCATCCTTTCGCGGTACACATTATCCAAAAAAGGATTACGATTGTTACCTAAATCGTCATTCGGACTTGGTCGCAATGTAATTCCATCATCCTTGTATTTAGATCCCAAAGGTGAAGCATTTCTAATCTGGCCAAAGTCAATAGGAACAGCCCCCTCATCGCGACTGGCATATTGAAAATTAACACCTATAGTTGCGAATTTAGCCGCTTTACCTTCCAGGTTAAGGCGTGCCCGGGCATTTTTATATTGATCACCAACAGTTAATCCTTCATTATTGGTATAGCCTAAAGAAAGGTAATAATTGATCTCATCTTTTCTTCCGGAAATACCAAACGTATGATCCTGCCTAAATCCATTTCTGTAAATCAAATCTTCCCAATTTGTACTTTTGCCAGCCTTATAATTTTCAATTTCTATTGGAAACATTTTCAATCTGGTTAACCAGGTATCTATCGGATCGGCAGTTATAGGTGTATTATCGTAAGCATACCATTGCGCCAGGGTTACGTTTGATGGAAGCGTACGTGGATCATTAAAACGAGATGGCTGTGTTCCAATTGTACCCGCATTTATGCTTTTTAATACATCTGTACGCCAGTTAACAAAGCCGTCAGCATCATAAACATGTTCCGTAACCTCACGTGAGGCCATTCCAATTGTGGTATTTAAGGTAATTACAGGTTTGTCTGACTTGCCTCTTTTTGTAGTGATAATAACCACACCACTTGCAGCCTTCGCACCATAAACTGCTGCAGAGCTGGCATCTTTTAATACATCAATTGTTTCGATGTCGCTAGGATTAATATCACTCAACTGACCCGGATAAATTACACCATCAACAACAAGAAGTGGCGTAACACCAGCTATCAACGATGATTTTCCGCGCACCTGAAGGTCGGAGTTGTTTCCACCTTTCGGTGAGGCTGAAAAAGCTACATTCAATCCCGGAACATTTCCCCGAAGCAGATCTTGCACACTATTTGGATGTTGATTTTCAAGCTGTACAGCCTTAACCTGTGATATGGCGCCCGTTAAATCCTTTTTTGATCTTGTACCGTAACCCACCACCACCAATTCATTTAAATCATTTGCGGCTTCTGCCAAAACAACATTAACAGTTGTGCCCGTTACTGGAACTTCTTTAGAGATAAAACCAAGTGAGCTAAAAACCAATATTCCTCCATTATCTGGAATATCTTTAAGCACATAACGCCCCTCTGCATTGGTTACAGTACCATTTTTAGAACCTTTTAAACGAACACTCACCCCTGCTACAGGGAGTTTCTTTTCATCGGTAACTGTACCGGAAACCGTTTTGGCGAGAACATTTTCATATTTGTTATTAAATCGATCGTCAAATTGCTGGTCAGGTGGAACCCTAGTCAATTCGTTAATTGTTGCGTAAGACCATAGCGGACAACATATTGCTACTGCAAAAATTGAGCGTAAGAATCCTGTAACGCGCATTTTATTGCCATTTTGTATATTTAGAAACATAATATGTATTATTATTTTTAGGAAATGAATAATTTTAATTACACTGCGTGCATCCTAAATTCAAGAGGTATCCCGGGTAAGTATAGGTTTCATATAGTTTAGTTTAATTAGGTTAGTAAATTAAAGTTAGGAATAATATTTAAAAATGCAACCGATAGCATAAATGTTTTTAAATTTGTCTATTCATACCTAGAAGGGATTAAGGAATGAATAAAACCACAAAAAGCATTCAAAGATGATAAAAATGGACTTTTATACGGAAAAACACACCTTTCCAAGACAGCAACTCAGACAAAACTATCAACTGAGCAATTGTCTGAATTACATTTTTCTCGCTAAAAAAACGAATATGTATGCATTCGGTTTCAATTTTAAATGCAAAATCAATACATCAGGCTCCATAAAAATCTAAAGAAATGCACTCACAAAAAGACGTAACCATTTACGATATCGCCGAAAAGCTCAACCTCTCACCTACAACTGTTAGTCGCGGACTAAAGGATCATCCTGCTATTAGCAAAAAAACCAAGAAGAGAATTAACGACATTGCTGCAGAGCTGGGTTATCGCTTCAATACCTTTGCAAGCAACCTCAGAAGCAAACGCACCAATACTATTGGCGTAATCATTCCAAGAATGAACAGTAGCTTTATGTCGGCAGTACTTGCCGGAATGGAAAAAGTTGCAAATGAGGCCAGCTATAATTTAATTATCAGCCAATCGCTTGAATCAGCAGAGAAAGAAGCTGTAAACGTAAAAACGATGTTTAACAATCGCGTAGATGGGCTAATGGTCTCAGTAGCATACGACACTGTAGGCGTTTCACAATTCGAAATGTTATTAGAAAAAGGCATCCCTCTCCTATTCTTCGATCGCACACTTGATCATCCGCAATGCACAAGCATTGTTATCGACAATTATAAATCAGGATACCTTGCAACACAACACTTAATAGAACAGGGATGTAAAAACATCATCCACATTACTGGAAACCTGGCAAGAAACGTTTATTCCGATCGCCAAAGAGGGTACGAGTCTGCACTTAAAGATGCAGGGATACAGGCAGATCCCAGCAATACCTTTATCAACGTACTGGATGAGCAGGCAGGCATAGACTGCGCCCAAAAGATACTGAAAATGAATCCATTACCCGATGGAGTATTTGTAGACAACGACACCTGCGCCGTTAATTGCATGGCAATCCTTATGAACAACGGAATCAAAATACCTGAGGATATTGCTTTTATCGGCTTTAACAACGATCCAATATCAAGAGTGATCAGACCAACACTATCAACCATTAATTATCCGGGATTTGAAATGGGGGAAATAGCTGCTCACAGACTAATCACACATTTAAACGGACAACAGAGCATAAATTCAACCAATTCAATTATTTTACGATCAGAGCTTATCGCAAGGGATTCATCTAAAAGGATTAAATAACAAAAAGGGAATCAAGTCAAAAAATAATTATGCAACCGGTTGCATAATTATGAGTTTTTTAACTACATTAGTTCAATTTTATTACCTCGAAATCTCAAACCAATACCATCCATGAAAGATGATCAAGAAAGAAAAATCGCACTGGTTACCGGCGGTGCATCAGGATTAGGCTTTGCCATAGCTGAAAAGTTTGTAGAGAACAATATTTTCACTATCCTGGTTGGAAGAAACGAACAAAAACTAGAAAAGGCACGTGAGCAACTTGGCGAACTTACAACAGCCATAACTTTTGATCTGAATAAACTAAGCGATATCCCGGAATTGGTTACCGATATCGAACAAAAGTTCGGTAGAATTGACATTCTTGTTAATAATGCCGGAATAAATGCAAAAAAACCACTTATAGAGGTTACCGATCAGGAATTTCACGAGGTTATCCTTACAAATTTATCTTCTGTATTTTCGTTAACACGCGAGGTTTCAAAAGTGATGCTTAAGCAGAAAAAAGGCTGCATCATAAACATCAGCTCCATGGCTGCTCAATATGGCATACCCAAAGTAATTGCTTATACTGCTGCCAAATCAGGCATCGAAGGAATGACAAAAGCAATGGCCGTAGAACTCTCGCCCGATGGTATCCGCGTAAACTGTATTGCTCCCGGCTTTATAGCCACAGATATGTCGGCCAAAGCCCTAAACAATGATCCCGACAGAAAAAGCAAGGTGCTTTCGCGCACCCCAATGGGAAAACTGGGCTTACCATCTGACATAGGAGATACAGCTTACTTCCTTGCATCTGATAATGCTAAATTTATTACGGGTATAATTATACCTGTTGACGGTGGAAATTCAATAGGATTTTAAACAAAAATCTAATGCTAATATGATTAAAATGGAACAAACCTTAAGATGGTTCGGCCCTAACGATCCGGTTAGTCTGCCATACATCAGACAAAGCGGTGCAACGGGAGTAGTTACTGCCTTGCATCACATTCCTGTTGGCGAAATCTGGACTATCGATGAGATAGCGCAGAGGAAAACGGAAATATCTGAAGCAGGATTAACATGGACTGTTATCGAAAGCTTGCCTGTTCATGAGGACATCAAAAAAAGAAGTGGAAATTATAAAATCTACATAGAAAACTATAAAACCAGCATGCAAAATGTTGCTGCCTGCGGTTTAAAAGTGATCACCTATAATTTCATGCCCATATTGGACTGGATGCGGACCAACGTTTCATACAAATTAAGCGACGGCAGCAAGGCCCTATACTTTGAAAAATCGGCTTTCATAGCGTTTGATCTTTTCCTGTTAAAACGACCAAATGCCCAAAACGACTATCAACCACACGAGATTGAAAAGGCGGAAAAACGATTACAGGAAATGAGCAAACAGGAAAAAGAAACCCTATACAACAATGCATTACTTAGCCTGCCGGGATCAGACGAGCCTTTTACCCCTGAACAGATTTTAAGCGCGCTGGAAACTTACAAGAATATTGACAATAAGAAACTAAAGGAAAACCTTTATGAATTTCTTAAAGAAATTACTCCGGTTGCAGAACAAACAGGACTGCAATTAGCCATTCATCCAGATGACCCTCCCTACCCTATTCTAGGCCTTCCAAGAATTATGAGTACTGAAGCCGATGTTCAAGACATGCTTAAAGAAGTTCCCTCGGCCAACAATGGCATATGCTTTTGCACCGGTTCATTTGGCGCGCGTGCCGACAATGATCTACAGGGAATGATAAAAAGACTTGGCAACCACATTTTCTTTCTTCACCTGCGCAGCACCCAAAGAGATAACGAAGGAAACTTTTACGAGGCTAACCACCTGGAAGGAGATGCCAACATGCCTGAAGTTGTTAAAGAGGTGGTTTCACTTCAACAAAGGCTCAATAGATCTATCCCGATGAGGCCTGACCATGGTCACCAAATGTTAGATGATCTAAACAAAAAACACTACCCGGGTTATTCTATTATTGGCAGGCTAAAGGGGCTGGCCGAGTTAAGAGGCCTTGAAACCGGGATACTAAGCAATCTTAATTCTTAAATAGCATTTTCAAACCATTTCCGGTCCCGTTTGTTAGTGATAGAGACACTAATATTTTAAAAAATGGGATTATTTAAAACTGCCTTAATTGGCGCCGCAATATATGGCATAGTTAAGTATGTAACTAAAAAAGACATTAATGGCCGCTCAATAGCCGATGACATCAAAGAAAAGGCGCCAGAATGGATGGAAAAAGCTAAAAACTTAAAAGACGATTTAAAAGTAGAACTGGAAAAACAACGGTATTAGGGTTGTTTTTAATCACTTAGTTTTTCGGGGCACCCAAATAAAATAAACCGGGACTTTTTTAATATCCTTTGGTAATCCTGTAGATGATTTCCGCCAACGCTTTTGTAGTTCGGATGGGGATATGGTTCGAAATTCCGGTGTTATTGATATGCCTTTCATAAATCAGTAAAATTAGACACTTTAAAATTACTAATATTTTTAGTAAAACAAAAGTGAATTTTCCAATTTTCTGAATAACATTTTCCCTTCACAAAATCCACACATGACACACACCTGGTTCACACTTTCTTCACAAAAAGGTACCTTTTTGTGAAGAAAGTGTGAACCAGCCCTGAACCAGTGTCGAACAAGCGAAAGCAAAAATAGCGCATAGCATCAAACTAATCTCCAAAGACATCAAGACAATGCTTTTTTTTAAAAAAAATTTTGTGATTTCAATTATACATCGTAATATTGCGATATATAATTATGGGACTTACAAAAACAGAAATATTTACTGAAGAACAAAACCGATTAGCGGTGATGTTGAAAGCCATGGCCCACCCTGCCCGCATTGCTATTTTGCAGCAGATCATTAAAGCCAACGCCTGTATCTGCGGAGACCTGGTTGAAGAACTTGGGCTTGCACAAGCCACCATTTCACAGCATTTAAAAGAACTGAAAACCGCTGGTATTATACAGGGCACAATTGAAGGCGTAAGTGTTTGTTACTGCATCAATCCGCCGGTATGGAATGAACTTCAGCAACAACTCTCAGTATTCTTTTCTACATATGAATTAAAAACAAACTGCTGTTAAAAAAATTTGACCCAATACATCGTAATATTGCAATTAAACAATTAAATAAATTATCATGAATACAACTGAATTAATCAACTGGCAAACATTTAAAAGTAAACTACAGGACAATCCAGAACTTACTTTACAATTTCAATACGCTGAGGATAAATGGGTAGATGCTTCGTATCACATCACGGAAATTAAACAGGCACCCATTGTATCGGTAGATTGCGGTGGGGTTATGAACTCGTGGACAGAAATTATTGTTCAGCTGTGGGAACCATCTGCGAAGGACAATGAAAGAGCAATGCAGGTGAGTAAAGCACTATCAATTGTTAAGCTTGTCGAAAAAAGTCTGCCATTAAATCCGCTGGCTGTGGTAAAGATAGAATTCGGGAACTCTCAATTTGATACCCGTCAGATGTATCCCGGAGAATTTATTATTGACAATGGGAACTTTATTGTAAACCTAAGCCCTGATTTTACACAATGCAAAGCCATCAGCAGAGGTGGAGATTGCGATACAACAGAAACAGTTACCTGCGCTCCTGGAAGTGGCTGCTGCTAATTAAAATATGAAAAAGATACTTGTATTATGTACCGGCAATAGTTGCCGCAGTCAAATTGCCGAAGGCTATTTAAGATTCTTTGCAAAGAATAACGCTGAAATTTATAGTGCCGGGATAGAAACCCACGGCGTAAATCCGAAAGCCATTGAAACGATGAAAGAAGATGGGATTGACATCTCATCACATACTTCAAACAACATCAATGAGTACACAGATATCGATTTTGATTATGTAATCACTGTGTGTGATAATGCTAAGGAAAGCTGCCCGTATTTCCCTACAAAAGCTCAAAAATTCCATTACAATTTTCCTGATCCAGCTAAAGCAACAGGAACTGATGAGGAAGTTAAAACGCAATTCAGAGCGGTAAGGGAGATGATTAAACAGTACTGTCAGGATTTTATAGAAAAGAATATTTAATGGAAAGGAAAAAATTAAGCTTCCTTGATCGTTACCTTACTTTATGGATATTTCTTGCCATGGCTGCCGGTATTGGAATCGGGTATCTGGTTCCATCGTCCTCTACCATCATCAATTCCTTTTCCAGCGGAACAACAAATATTCCGCTGGCTATAGGGTTGATTCTCATGATGTACCCACCACTGGCCAAAGTTAAATATGAAAATATGGGCAGGGTATTTAAGGACACAAAGGTGCTCTCTCTGTCTTTAGTGCTAAACTGGATCATAGGCCCGGTACTCATGTTTATATTAGCCATTGTTTTTTTACATGACTACCCTGAATACATGGTAGGCTTAATTTTAATTGGCCTTGCCAGATGCATTGCAATGGTAGTTGTCTGGAATGAGCTTGCTGAAGGTGACAGAGAATATGCTGCAGGTCTGATTGCACTGAACAGTATTTTTCAGGTTTTACTATACAGTGTATTTGCCTATATTTTTATCACTGTTTTACCTCCCTTATTTGGATTAAAAGGATTAGAGGTAAATATCACGATAGGCCAGATTGCCGAGAGCGTGGCGATTTATCTTGGGATCCCTTTTGCATTGGGCATCATCAGCCGTTATACGCTAATAAAACTCAAAGGAGAAACCTGGTTTCAAACCAAATTTGTGCCGTTAATTTCGCCTGTAACACTGATAGCATTATTATTCACCATTGTGATCATGTTCAGTTTAAAGGGTAATCTGATTATAAAAATTCCTATGGATGTAATACGAATAGCAATACCATTGGTTATCTATTTTGTGATCATGTTTCTCTTCAGCTTCCTTATGGGTAAATATTTTGGCGCTGATTATTCTAAAAACACAGCGATTGCATTTACCGCTACAGGCAATAATTTTGAACTGGCAATAGCTGTTGCAATTGGCGTTTTCGGCATCAACTCAGGCCAGGCATTTGCCGGTGTTATTGGCCCACTGGTTGAAGTCCCAGCCCTTATTGCCCTGGTAAATGTTGCTTTTTGGTTTAGAAAGAAGTACTACCGGTAAACTACTGCAGCACCTTCAAGCCTGTGTCCTCAATTTTCTTTTTTAAAGAGGTCGGTAACTGAGCATCGGTAATTAAAAAGTTTATCGCCTTTAAAGTCCCAAATTTAACATACGCATCTTTTCCAATTTTGGAGGAGTCGGTAAGTAAATAAACCTGCTCCGCATTTTTTAGAAAAGCTTTTGTTATCTGGGCTTCCTTTTCGCTATGTGCTGTTAAACCATTTTGCAATGATATGCCGTCGACCCCAACAAAAGCCTTAGTGACATGATAGGTATCGATGTGCTGAACTGCCATGTCCCCATGTACTGCCCTGCGTTCTTTATCCAGCTCGCCCCCTATTAGATTAATGCCAATACCAGGTGTATCTACTAACTCTGCTACTATTGGTAAGGAATTGGTAATGATCTTTAGCTTATTAAGCTTCTTTAAATGAGCGCACATGGCAAACACAGTACTTCCGCAATCCATAAATATTGTATCTCCATCTACCACTTGAGCAGCAGCCAATTTCCCTATTTTCTGCTTGCTTTCTGTATTGGCAGTTTGCTTTTTATTGAACGCTACGAAGGGCAGATTATCAAGCTTCATGGCACCTCCATGTGTCCGCTGCAGTAGTCCCTCTTCAGAAAGGTCTTGTAAATCTCTTCTAACTGTGGCAGGAGAGATTGATAATTTCTGAGAGATCTCCATTACAGATAAAGCCTCAAATTCATCAAGTATCATTAAAATCT
>NZ_CAMLHF010000141.1 GCF_946479715.1 uncultured Pedobacter sp.
TCATTCCACCAAAGGCCGGTTTTTTTGAAAACCCATGTTCCTTGGTTAAAAAGGTATACCAGGCATCCCACTGTCTTCCAGCATCGCAGTTAATGTATCCTATAAAAAAACCCTTTTTTAACAGCTCAATTTCCGACTGGGGTTCATGATCCCAATAGAATCCTCTCCATGACCATGGATTTCCTTCGGCTACAGTTTTTGGTACAATAACCAAACAGCGCACCTTCCCTTTTACCTCAACATTAATCCCGAATCCTTCACTTTCAACAGCCTTAAATGGCATTATTTCCAAGCTCAGCGTATCCATTAAAAAATCATAGCGGTCAAATCCCCTCCATGTAGTTTTATCACCTGAAAAGCCGGTTGTAGTCAACTGAGCGTGAGCTGTATTAAAAATTGATGTACAGATAAACAGTACAGCAATAAGTGCAGTAATTTTTCGCATCCGTGGTTTTATTTGGTTATTGTTTTAAGCAAAAAAACTAAATCTGGTTAATATTTACTTAATAAACCATTAATCAGAAAAATCTTCATCAATTTATGTGGAGATAAAAATTAGTATATATTTGAAAGCACCCATCATTATATGAAGAAATTTATAGAAATTCTATGTTTAATAGCCTCTTTTGCAACATACGGTTGTTCAAATACTAGCGTAGAACAAGATAACGCCAAAACATTATATCGCGCTATAAGCAAAGATGATACTGCAACTTTTAAAATAAACATAACCGACAGGGAGTTCTTCGGACAGCTTGAAATAAATTACCATGGTCTCTATAAAGATTCCGGTGATGTAACCGGAATTGTAAAAGGAGATGAATTAAAGGGAACTTATCGCTTTCAGCACTATGGAGTTGAGACATGGCACAAAACTCCAATAGCTTTGTTAAAAAAGGATGGGAAGCTAATTATGGGCGAGGGTTCGATGGAAATTTACATGAACATACGTTACTTCAAAAAAAACGCTCCAATTAATTATAAAGACCCAAAGTTTGTGTTTAAAAAGATCCAGTAAACAATTAGCCGTGAATGGCTTCTTTGTTACCAAAACTTTGGATAAGCTCACCTTCAAATTCAAGCCATTCTTTCCATCTTTTATCTACATCAATATCAATGGTATATTTACGGGCAAAGTTTAAAAAAGTAGTGTAATGGCCAGCTTCTGAAACCATCAGATCATAATAAAATTTTGCAAGCTCCTGATCTTTGATATTTTGCGACAGCACGCGGAAGCGCTCACAACTTCTGGCTTCAATCATTGCTGCAAATAAAAGACGGTCAATAAAAGCCGAGTTTCTGCTGCCATCTCTTCGACTGAATTTAACCAATTGACCAACATAGTCGTCTTTACGTTCACGCCCAAGTGTATAACCACGTTTCTCAATTATATCAACTACCATTTTAAAATGCTGCATTTCTTCAATAGCGATAGCTGTTAATTCCTGCACCAAATCCATATGTTCTGAATTATTGGCGATCAGTGTAATGGCATTCGTTGCTGCTTTTTGCTCACACCAGGCGTGGTCAGTTAAAATCTCTTCTAAATTCGATTCAGCAATGTTTGCCCAACGCGGGTCCGTCAATAATTTTAATCCAAGCATGGTAATAAATATCTTCTTTACGCCAAAATTAGTAAGATTTGCTTACTCTTCTGTACGCTTTTCCAGATCTTTTATACTAACGGTAATCATTTTACCTATCGGCTTGCTGTTAAGGTAAGTTAAAACCCTTAAATGATCTGCTCCTTTAGGCATTGTAAGTGTATCGGTATACTTTGGGGAAAAGCTATCCGGATAAGTATTATCAAACGTATAATAGATATCTAATTTCTTTATCTCGGTAGCCAATGCAATGCGCAGCGTTTTATTAACAGTGTCTTTTAAAGGTTTAATTGTGGCATCATATACACTTCTTGCATAATTTATATTAGCTACATCGTACCTTTCAAGATTGTGCTCCATTCGGGAAATAAAGCTATCCCATCCCTTGTTTTCTTTTTGCGACCAAAACACTTCGGCCAAGGCAAAAGCACGGGGCCAGGTCATGTATTCTACATGACGGTAATTCGGAACAGATTCTGTCCACAAATTGCCCTGACCTCCCAATATCAGTGAAGGATCAGGTATTTCAGCTGGAATGGGTTCAAAATTATAACAACTGGACAAGGTAAGCATAGAATAAGTTGGTGGCTCTACAGCTGGGTCGCCCTGATAAAGGTCGAGGTAACAATTGTCGGCAGGCGTCATTATCACATGGTGATTCATTTTTGCAGCTTCGATGCCTCCTTTCATTCCTCTCCAGCTCATTACCGTAGCTTCGGGTGCCAATCCACCTTCCAGGATCTCGTCCCATCCCATCATTTTTTTCCCTTTAGACTTAACAATGGTTTCCATACGCTTGATGAAATAACTTTGTAGTTCTTCTGGAGTTTTCAGGTTTTCATCCTTCATTCTTTTCTGGCATTTTACACATGTTTTCCAAAATCCCTTAAAACACTCATCACCACCAATATGGATATACTGACCGGGAAAAAGTGCAGCTACCTCTCCCAATACTTTTTCCATAAACACGAAACTTTGCTCATTACCAGGGCATAATGCATTGTCATCGACACCATAAAAGGTATTGCCTACGTTTACTTTGAACGGTCCACCGGTGCAAGATAGATCTGGATATGCAGCAAGTGCAGCTAGACTGTGTCCGGGAACATCAATTTCGGGCAGGATAGTTACAAAACGTTCCTGGGCATATTTAACAACTTCCTTAATGTCCTCCTGAGTATAATAGCCTCCGTAATCTGCTGCCTCATTTTGTCCTTGTGGATCACGCTTCCACCATAAGCCCATTCTTGATGCACGCCAGGCCCCTACTTCAGTAAGTTTTGGTAGGCTTTTGATTTCTATCCTCCATCCCTGATCGTCAGTCAGGTGCCAGTGAAATACGTTCATTTTGTATTTAGCAAGCTGGTTGATGTATTTTTTTACCACTTCTTTGGGGAAGTAATGCCTGCTTACATCAAGCATTAAACCCCGCCACCCAAATCTTGGATAGTCTGTTATTTTAACACAGGGTATAGACCATGCTTTATTTTTAATAATCTCTGCACTTTCTATTTCTTTTGGCAACAGTTGCATTAAAGTTTGCATGCCATAAAAAAGACCTCCAGGCTTATTTGCCTGAACCGTAATTTTGGTCGGCTTCACGTCTAAAGTATACCCTTCATCGCCTATCTGCTTATTGTAAGTTTTGTTGATAGTCAACTGAATAGTTGAAACTCCGCTCATTGCATGGCCTAATGTAAAACCCGTTGGCGCTTTGATCATAGCAGCAAACAATTCCGCTATTTCTTTATTTGCAGGGGCTGCAATCAGTTTAGTAGCTTTACTAATTTTGAAGTTCCCCGGAAGCCTTTGAAGTTTTACTGGTTGTGGAATTAGAGCCGGAGCGGTTTCTACAGCGAATATATTTATGGAGAATAGCATGTAAAGCGTGAATATTGCTATTCTGAAGTATCTGAAATTCATATTTAGTGGATTAGTTAATTCTTTTTCCCTCTATCTTCTGGCCGGCCTGATAAAGGAAAAGGCTGCTGACTTTTCCCTCCTTATCTTTAACAAATTCTACTTTTGCTGAAACCACTTTTAAGAAGAACATATTCTCTGATTCTGCAAAAATCGCATTTTTACTTTGACCTGTAGCTTGTCCAAATAATCTCCCGCCATCCTGTGTAATAGCAATGGAAAAATTGGGCGCCAATTGATATTCGCCTACATATGTTAATAATGTTGCCTCGGGTACTTTGATTTCTATAGAAGACTTACTTTCAACACCAGCAATTTTATCTGGAATTGGTTTACCAATGGTAATTGCAGCGATCTTATTTGCAACAGCATCAGGAGATTTAGCTGTAGAATTAGAAAGGACAACTACTAAAATCTTTTCTGTTGGCAGATAAGTGGCGTAAGATAAAAAACCATTTATACCACCCCCATGCGAAATAGTTTTACTTCCCTGAAGCGAATCTAAGGCTAACCCATAACCATATTTCAATTTCTCTCCATTGGCTAATCTATATGGGGTCAATGCCTTGTCAAGACTTTCCTTTTTTATGATTTTGTATGAAAAAAGCGCCTGATTCCATTTGTACAGATCTTCAACTGTCGACATCAGTGATCCTGCTGCATAAGGAAGCTTCATGCTGAGCAAAGCGGCATTGCCTAGTCCGTTTTCTATAGGATCGTAACCTGCTGCCCTGTTCTTAATTATTCGTTCATTATCCCCATAATAGGAGTTATTCATACCTGCAGGCTTAAAGATCTTGTCTTCTATATATTTTCCATATGGTATTCCAGTAACCTTTTCAATAATGTACCCTAAAATGAAATATCCCGAGTTATTATATTTATACTTAGTTCCAGGCGCAAAATCAATAGGTTGAGTCTTAATAATATTGATAAGCTCAATTGGTGTCATATCATTACGCATCATTTTTCCAAAATCTGACATGCCTGTGTAGCTTTTTATGCCTGAAGTATGTGTAAGAAGGTGCTCTATGGTAATTTTGTTTCCCGTATTAGGATAGTCAGCAATATACTTGGTTATGTCGTCTTGTAGTCCCAGCTTCCCCTGCTCCAGGAGTTGTAGTATCGCTACAGCTGTAAATTGCTTTGTAACAGAACCAATTTTGAAAACCATATCAGTTGTCATTGGAACATCCAACTCTAGATTAGCCATTCCAAATGCCTTTTTATATATAACTTTTCCATCTTTTGCTACCAAAGCAGCCGCTCCTGTTTCTCCCGGTTTAAATTGAGTCGACAGCAACTCATCATATTTTGCCGCAAAGTTCCTGTCAACTTGTGCACAGGTAATTTGAGTTGAAAGAAGAAGTAAAATAATTAGGTGGTAGCGCCTTTGCATAATTTTGTTTATTTATTTAAGTAAGTATCTGAATAAAAAATCTCAACCTTAGGGTTTCATAATTTATATAAGGTTTAGATAACTAAGATAATTATTTACATGAGTAAACAACACAATAAACATCGGCATATAGGTAACTTTTACAAGTTTCAATTGTTATTTCTTTGATGGAGGAACTTAAATACAAGTATACCAGAAAACAAGAACTGGTTCACGGGCTGATACATGGTATTGGAGTTGTATTTGGTGTTAGTGGCCTCCCGGTATTAGTAGGAATCGCTACAGCTCATAACAACGTCCCTGCAATTGTTGGTGCCGGCATATATGGCTTTTGTTTTATGCTGTTGTTTACTTGTTCAATGGTGTACCACCTGGCGCTGGAGCCGGCAGTAAAAAGACTCTTCGAAATCTTTGATCACATTAGTATTTATTTCCTGATTGCAGGAACTTACACTCCGTTCCTACTAATCTACATGAATAACCGGTTCGGAATTACCCTCCTTTCCGTACTATGGGGACTGACGCTTCTGGGTGTATTTTTTAAAATATGGTTCACAGGAAAGTTTAATATAGTATCAACAATTATTTACCTGCTTATGGGCTGGATGATGGTAGTTGGAGGCAATAGATTCTTTTCGGTGCTTCCAGAATCTGTTATCATTATGTTATTTATCGGCGCGGCATTGTATTCAGCCGGAACTATAATATACATTTTTGGAAAACGATCTTATACACATTCCTTATGGCACGCTATGGTACTGGCAGCAGCAATTTGCCATTATGTAGCCGTTCTGCTCTCTATGTAGAGAAAAAATAATGAAAAATAATTACCAGATTTGGGTGATATTTATATCTAAACAGGCACATACTATTAAAACATAGTTGCAATGGTTACAAAACTCAATAAAGATAAAGTAAGCACCGATAATGAAGCTTTGCTGATGTCGCTGTACCAGGATACTTTTCCTCTTGTAGCAAGCCATGTAAGTAGAATGGGCGGATCATTTGATGAAGCTAAAGATATTTTTCAGGATGCACTGATCATTTATTACGAAAAAGTAAAGCATACCGGAGTGGTGCTTAGGCACAGCGAAAAAGCATATCTTTTTGGCATTACCAAATACCTTTGGAATAAACGCTACAAGGAAACCAGCAAACAGCTGCCTCTTGATCAATTGAATATTGAATTAGATGAAGAGGAAGCACCGGTTGATTCCGTATACGAAGAGGTATCTTCTTCCAGATTGCTTCATTTGATGCAAACGGCAGGTCAGAAATGTATGCAGCTGCTAAGCGCCTTTTATTATGAAAAGCTGAATATGGAAACATTGGCCGAGCGATTTGGATTTTCAAGCGCCCGATCAGCAACTGTTCAGAAATTTAAATGCCTGGAAAAAATAAAAGAAACTGTAAAAGAAAAATCACTGGAATATGAAGACATCATGGAATGAGCTGCGGTTGATAGAGGATTTTCTTTTATCTGATACAGATACAGAAGATATACTCCTGTTTGAAGCCAATCTTTTATTACAGCCAAATTTAAAGGAAAGTGTTTTTTGGCAACAAAAAACATATAATCTGGTTCATAAATACGGAAGACTGCAGCTAAGAAATGAAATAGAACAGGTACATAAAAAGCTGTTTACTGCTCCAGAGCATCGTTCTTTCAGGCAAAAGATCATGCATCTTTTCGGCAAATAACCTCCCGATTTAATTAACAATTACACCCCCTCCAAACCAGAGGCTATGGCAATCTATGCCTAAAATTTAAATAACAATAGACATGAAAAACAATGAATTTCGCAATTACGCAATAAAACACCATCGGATCAACAGTTTATATCTAGATCGTCACATCTCCCGAACATCAACTAACGTTGGCCCGTTTGCCATGACACCCTACATCATCGAAGAACGGCAATTAAACGTAGCGCAGATGGATGTATTTTCACGTTTGATGATGGACAGGATTATTTTTATTGGCGAACCTATTGATGACAGAAATGCCAATGTAATACAGGCACAATTGCTTTTTTTGCAATCTGCCGATGCTGACAAAGACATTCAGTTATATGTTAATTCTCCAGGTGGATCAGTCTACGCAGGACTCGGCATCTATGATACCATGCAATATATAAGGCCTGATGTTGCCACAATCTGTACAGGTATTGCCCTCTCTATGGCTTCTGTATTACTTTGCGCGGGTGCAGCCGGGAAACGCTCAGCCCTGAAACATTCTAGAGTAATGATCCATCAAGCCTCAGGCGGAACGCAAGGAACTGCTGCAGATATGGACATCAGCATCAGAGAAGTACTTAAGATTCAAAACGAACTTTACCAGATCATTGCTGAGCGTAGTGGTCAGAGTTATGATAAAATAAATGAAGTCGCTGCTCGCGATTATTGGATGACGGCTACAGAGGCCAAAGAATTCGGTATGATTGACGAAATATTGGGGTAAACCTCTATCGTTTTCATCAGTAATAACTTCAAGTGAGGCAAGGATAAACTATATTTGCATTGCTTAAACAAGAAACATGAACATTGAACAGCTTCAAAAACAGATTGATTTCATTCACGAAATTGATAAGGTAAAATATATACAGCGTAAAACACGCCTTTTCAATAGCAATCGTACAGAAAATGATGCGGAACATAGCTGGCACCTCGCTTTAATGGCTGTTGTCCTGTCTGGACACAGCAATCAAAAAATCGATCTTTTAAAGGTTATAAAGATGCTATTGATCCATGATTTGGTAGAGATTGATGCCGGAGACATATTTTTGTATGATACCTCTGTAAGTCACACAAATACCGAAGCTGAATTATCGGCAGCCAAGCGGATATTTGGCTTGCTGCCGTCTGAACAAGCTGATGAACTCATCTTAATTTGGAAGGAATTTGAAGCAGGTGAAACCGCGGAATCTAAATTCGCCCGTGCGATGGATCGATTCGAGCCATTGCTCCAAAACAGATCAAACAACGGAGGCACCTGGAAAGAATTTAATATACCCTACGAGAAGGTCATAGAAAAGAAGAGCATCATTAATGAAGGATCAGAAGTATTGTGGAATTATGCTAAAAATCTGATTGATAATAGTGTAGAAGAGGGAATTTTACAAAAAGGACATGACACAATTTGAAAAACTTGTTGCTTAGCCTGTTTCATTACTACTCCTTAATGCGGCACGACCATTCATGTGTGTGCATCACACTTTCATTTTAATTTTTCTTGAATTTGATTTCTGATCTCAGTTCATCCTTGTGTAAGGATACTCTCTTTTAAAAGTGCTCAGAAAAATCCTATAAAATTTAGGCAGACAAAACAATGCAGAAGTTACTCATGCAACCACTTAATTATTTAATAGATTTTTTTTTAATCCATGCAGAATAAAAAAATTCCTGTAAGCTAATAGCTCACAGGAATTCTTCTGGACAATATCAAATAGGGCTTATAAATACTAGATAGTTATCCGTTGTAGGCCATAGCTTTGGATAGCTCTTCGTTGAGTAAATAATCCTTTTTCAGTCTGTCCAATTTGGTCATGGCACGACTATAAGCGTCATCCCCAAGCAACAGATAAAGTGGAGGGTTTTCTGAATAAGCTATCTCAATGATGGCTGCTGCTGCTTTTGCTGGATCCCCAATTTGCTGACCGTCTTTTTGCAGAAGCATTTTCTGCGCATTATGCATCTCAGTGTATTCAGGAATAGTATGCTGAGCGATATTGATTGAATCGGCATTTAGAAAATTAGTGCGAAATGCACCAGGCGCAACCACTGTTACTTTAACTCCGAATTCTGCAACATCCTGTGCAAGAACCTCAGACAGTCCGACAACTGAAAACTTTGTAGCTGCATAAACTGACCAGCCACTTGTACCCGTTATACCGGCTATCGAAGATATATTAATAATATGTCCCGACATTTGACTGCGCATGTAAGGCATTACCATTCGGATAACATTCAACGTTCCAAAGACATTTATTTCAAAGCTATTGCGGGTTTCACGATCACTTAATTCTTCGATGCTTCCTCCGATACCATAGCCTGCATTATTTATTACAACGTCGATACTTTTAAAGGCTGCATTTGTCTGATGGATGGCGCAACCAACACTGTCTTCATTACTAAGTTCTACCTGCAGCGGCAGAAAGTTTGGTGCGGTAACACCAACGGCATCTACCAATGCCTTTAAATCGCGGGAAGTAGCTGCAACATTCTGACCCGCCTGAAGTAATTGTTTTACCAGGTTTAATCCAAATCCTTTGGAAGCTCCTGTAATAAACCAAGTTCTGATTTTCTCCATATTTCGTTTGTTTTTACAATACAAAGATAATGGGAAACAACAGCTGACCGTGTACGCCGATCAAACCGATCATTACGAAATTCAAACAAGACGAAATGCAGAAGGAGTAGTACTGGTTTGCTTTTTGAAAAAATTATTGAAATGTGTGGGTGCTTCGAAACCAAGACAGTAGCTTATTTCGGAAACATTCCAGTTCGTATGGCGCAAAAGTGCCCTGGCCTCGCTGGTTAGCCGCTCCATAATATGATCCGTAGTTGTTTTTCCAGTCGTCTGACGAACAGCGCGGTTGAGATGGTTAACGTGTACCGACAGTTGATCCGCAAAATCTTTAGCAGAGCGCAGACTAAATCTTTGCGATGGGGACTCGATAGGAAACTGCCGCTCAAGAAGCTCTGTAAATATAGATGTGATACGTGAATTGGCATCCGGATGCTGATAGAGGCGATTAGAAGGCTGTATCTTCAAAGCGTAGTGAATCAACTCAGTAACATAATTACGCAGCAGATCATATTTAAAAATGTAGTCGGAATTAAGCTCTGCCAGCATCTTATCAAATAAAGCCAATACAATTGTTTCCTGTTCAGCGTTAAGCACATAAACCGGATTTGCTCCAGGAGAAAACATCGGTAATTGGTGAATATTGCTGCGTAGCATCTCGGTAAAAAAAGACTCCTTATAAATACAAAATCTACCTGAATGCTTGTCATTTAGATTTTCAAAAGTGTAAGGAACAACCGGATTAAAGAAAACCAACGCGGTTCCATCCATTTCTATGCTTTTATCAGCATAGTGAATGACCCCTTTACCCCTGAAAAGACTGATCTTATAGAAATCCCTCCGACTGTACTGAACAGGCTTCGCACCGGGAATGTAACAGTCCTCGGACCTAAATACATTAAAGTGTCCAATATCCTGACTGAGATTATCAGGTAACCAATTAAACTTTTTCTTGTAGAAATCCTCAAGTGTCTCGGTATGTGCCATAAAACAAAGTTACACAATTCAAACCAGACACCAAACAATAGTAGTAATTCCAATTCGCTTTAGCGATTATTTTTTGCCTTGCTCGTTGTAGCTCATCATCCAGTTCACTCCGAATTTATCAGTCAGCATTCCAAAATAATCACCCCAGAAAGTATTTGCCAATGGCATCGTTATTTTTCCTTCCACCGACAAAGCGTTAAAAATACGATCCGCTTCATCCTTGCTATTCGCAGATATGGAAACTGCAAAGTTATTCCCTTGCACAAATGAAGGTGCCCATTCTCCGCTACAATCACTCCCCATCAGAATGGAGTTACCGATAGGTAATGAAACATGCATCACCTTGCCTTTATCGGCTTGCGGCACTTTGTATTCCTCAGTCTCAGGCATTTCACCAAAGCGCCCGATGTACGTGAATTCTCCTCCAAATACAGATTTATAAAAGTTAAATGCGGCTTCACAATCTCCATTGAAGTTCAGGTACGTGTTTGTTGTTGCCATGTGTTTCTTATTTTTTGTTACCAATTAGTATTCCCAATATAAGCATTATCTTTCTGTCTTTATATAAAATAAGGTGGCTTTCTATCAAGATAAGAATCTCTAAAATATGTATTTCTGGTATCCTGACCCGCAAACCATCAATAGGAAAGCTTTTGACCTTGCCAACCAGTGTTAAGCAGAAATTGCTCCCAATTAAGGCTATTTTGGTTCATTTGACGGCTCCACAACAAATCACGGTCTTTACCGAAATATCCATATTCAACTGCATACTCTGCCATTCCCAAAATCTCACTTACCAAAAGCTCGTTTGAGCTAAAGTCTGGAAAATGGTGAAGCAAATGCTCGCGTGTAAACGCGGAACTATACACGGCTTTCTTGCCTGTAACACGCACAAAAGTATCTATCATTTCCTGGGGTGAAATCATATCGCCGATCACCGGTAAGGATTTACCAGCATATTGACTCGGATTCGAGAAAATCTCGAAAACCGCAGGTCCTGTGGCGGTAAGGGGATCAACAAAGGGTGCACGGAAGTCCTTTGGTAAATAAATTGGAAAAACTAATGTATCTCCTTCAGTATTAGGAGGGTAAAACTCCATAAGATTGGTATAGAAAAAAGCCATATAAATAAACGAGCTTTTGACAGGGAGTGTACGGATATATTCTTCAATTTCAGCCTTGTCTGTAAAATGAGGAGCAAACTTTTTCCCCTCTGTAATTTTCCTTACATTTTCTAAACTGCTAAAAACGATGTGTTGAACACCTGCTTCAACCGCAGCATCTGCCAACTGTTTGCCCAACTCCTTTTCGTGAGTTTGCGGAGGGGCAATGCTTGGGGTCATCATAAAAACACCGTCCGATCCTCGGAATGCTTCCACAAAATCTTTCTGATATCCCAAATCGAGTGGCAAACTAATGAGTTCCACTCCTCGTTCAGCCAAATTCAGCGCCTCGGGTGAATCAACCCGTCGGGTAATGCCACGTACACGATACCGCCCACTCTGTAAAAGCGTTCGAGCAGCACTCAATCCCTGTTTACCCAAAACTCCGGTGATGGTGATTAGTGGTTTATCTTTTTGTCTCATTGCCTCATTTGCTTTAAAATTCAATACCATTATTAATTATTTTATGAACTATAAAAATTATAGTTGCAAAATTATCTGTAGCGGTATAGATTTGCAATAACTATCCAAAACGATAGGTTAAAAATTGGAAGATGAAAACGGAATGTATTGGCGACTACGTAAAATTAAAAGGGAAAGCTTATCCTTGTACGGTGAGCCTTGCAATGGATCTGATAGGCGGAAAATGGAAAGCGGTGATTTTATATCATTTAAAAGATGCACCAAAACGTTACAGTGAGCTTCGAAAAGAGGTGCCAGATATCACCGAAATGACACTGAGTTTACAGTTGAAACAATTGGAAAAGGATGGCTTGGTATCCAGAAAAGTATATGGCAAAAAGCCTCCTATCAAGGTGGTTTACAGTCTCACGCATTTTGGTAAAACCTTTATACCTGTCTTAGATACAATTACTACCTGGGGAAACCAGATCGTATCCGAAAAGGGCGAATTCGTCAAGAATTCTCTACTTATATAACTTTATTCATTCAGTAACGACGGAAACGGACAATGATTTAAGAATCACTTATCCGGGACTTGTAGAATACCTTATTTGCAATACAAAAAAAGCCTGTCTCATGAAAATGATGACAGGCTTTCTGAATTATTTTATTATACTAATTGCCGGCAGCAACTGAAGGAAATAGCTTGGTAGCGTCTCTAAAATCAGTACCCGTATTGCTATACCAGTCGGCATAAAGTGATCCACCACTGGTTGCCCAACCGGAAAACTTCAAATAAGATTCTAAGATGCCGATTTTCTCGTATGGGTATCGGAACGTTGCAACGGGAATTTCAATACCCCAAGGCAGTCTGCCTTTAGTACTATAATAAACTCCTTTTAAGGAATTGTCAACGTTTGTACCAAACAAAGATCTATCTGCAAGTTTCGTTGGATGCTTTCCAAATAAGTGGGTTTCATAACCTCTAATTGCATCCTTTGTACCGTTAAATATAAAGGGGTTAAATGCGCTTACACCCAAGACTGGGAAACTTGGCCCATCGGTTAAGTCAAAGCTAAAAGTAAAGGTTTTGACCGGGGAAAGCGACTGATTAGGCATAGTATTCCATAATACTTGCTGATCCCTTGCATTGTTAAATAAAATTACAACTAAGCTATCATGACCATCTTCACGACTTACCCCATCCGATGACTTGAAGTTCTTTACCATGTCTTTTGGCAAAGGAAACTGCACCGCTGCACCGTTTTTATAACTAGCCCCACTTGCAATTAAATTCCATTTTCCCTCAATCCGTACTGCAATGTTTTTTGCGTTGGTAACAACCAAATGCTTATAGGTTAAAACAACATCATTCAAATCATAATCTCCAAGCAATGGCCAGCTATCTTCGAATGCAATCGTTGATCCTCCATTATGATAATTAACGGAAAAATTATTAAATGCCTTCGTTTTGTCGTTCGGATAATCATCTTGCTCATCAATTATACCGTCCCCGTCTGTGTCAGGCTTGAGCTCTACGGGTGCAACGCCGTTACCAAGCGTATTGCAATCATCTTTGATGATATATGCACCACAACCCTTTATTGCACCATCACTGAAGTGCTTTTTGTTATTTTGATTTACTTCCAAATCCCTGGTACCGCAATATTGTAAGGCGCCTTTGAAATAACCACTATTATTTACAACATTATCACCAACCGTGCCTGTCGTTTTAAATAAGGATACTGCCGGGCCACGGCCATAAACCACACCATTCATATTAGACATGTTAAGCGTTTGATGCATTGCACCATCAATCAGGTTGATCGTGCCACCGCTATTTACATAAGTGTCACCTTTAACTAGAACAAGCTTATAGTTATTGAGCGAACCAGTGTTAACTGTTAGAACGTTATTCACGGTAAAACTGCAATAATTATTAAGTGTACTGCCGCTATTAAATGTAGCATTATTGAAAGTCATGCTCCCAGAATTGGTTATTAGGCCATTGATACTCGGATTCTGGCTCTGAACAACCATACTGGAACGATTTGTAAGCTCTGAACCAGAGTTTAAGTTAAAGTTGCTCCCGGAAAACGTTGACTCTCCGTTGTTAATAAAGCTTCCGGCGTTGGAAAGATTCCCTGCAAGAAGCTTACCGCTGTTGGAGAAAATTTCACCACTTTTAATGTTTAAATCTCTATTGAATCTAACTGTAGTTCCTTCGGAAATAAATACTTTTATACCTGTGTGATTAAAGTTGTCACCAAAAGTTATCGTTTTTCCAGGTGCATTTATCTTTAGGGTACCTCCGTTATTAGCTTCAACATTAATCGTAAGATCAACCGTCGAAGTAAAACAGTAGACATCCGCACTGGTGTTGAGTTTGATGTTTGAAGCGGACGTTTTAGTTCCGCATTCCGGTTCAACTTCCGTACTCAAAGACTTGCCTGCCATCAGCAAACTTAATTTATTGTATTTGTTCACGGAACTTAGGGCAGTGGACACTTTTGTTGAGTTTAAAGTTAGCTTTTCCATAACAGAGGACCCGTCTGGTGAAGTCTTCACAACATAGGCTTCATTAACCGTTGAAGGAATAGACAGGGTTGCAGTGAACGGATTAACCAATGTTGCAGATCCTTTTGCGATTGCAATAGGGTTAGTTGCCGGGTCGGCCAGGTAAATTGCGACCACGTGAATTTTGTTTTGAAACCTGGTGTCTGTAATACTAATACTGAAATTAACATCTCTGGCGCTCTGCCAGGTGAAACCAGCAGGTATCACCAAATCGGTTATTTTTTTAATGACAGGGTCTTTTTTAGTGTTGTCTTTTGAACATGATGCCGCTAAAATGGCCAATCCTAAGGTTAGAATAAGTAGTTTTTTATTCATAAAATTTATTAAATGGTGTAGCAAGAAATTTGACTTGGAGTTACTTAGTCACAAAAATAGGTTAAAATTGTGGTTATTTATTGAAATTGATAACAAATGAGATGGCCCCCATTTTAGTGCTGTTTTTATTGATATTGTTTGATACCGCTTGAACAAAAAAAGGCCTCAAATCATGGATTTAAGGCCTTTTTAATAGAATTTGATTTCTATTCGTCGGGGTGGCAGGATTCGAACCTACGACCTCCTGCTCCCAAAGCAGGCGCGATA
>NZ_CAMLHF010000142.1 GCF_946479715.1 uncultured Pedobacter sp.
CGCAATCGCTTTAAATAAACAGCAGCCAAAAGGAATGATCCTTGATTTAAGATATAACGGTGGAGGTATTTTACAGGAAGCGGTTAAAATAGTTAACCTCTTTGTAAATAGAGATGTGTTGGTTGTAACACAAAAGGGCAGGAATCCACAAAAAACCATTGTTTATAAAACCCTGACTGAACCTTTACTTTTGAATATGCCATTGGTAGTGCTTGTTGGTGGTTCCTCGGCTTCGGCATCAGAGATTGTTGCAGGATCATTACAGGATCTCGATAGAGCGATTATTGTGGGCCAGCGAAGCTTTGGTAAAGGATTGGTACAGCAGACCTTTAATTTGCCTTACAATAGCCTGGTGAAGGTTACGGTAGCTAAGTACTATACACCATCTGGCCGCTGCATTCAGGCGCTTGATTATGCACATAAAGATGCAAACGGGAAAACATTAAAGTTTGCAGACTCGCTATCTCATAAGTTTAATACCAGTGCAGGCAGAAGTGTTTATGATGGAAACGGAGTTTATCCTGACGTGGTTGTGAACTCGAGCAGACCAAGTCCCATTACCATGTCTATTATGAGCAAGAATCTGTTTTTTGATTATGCGAATGACTATAAAAAGAAAAATAAAACTATTGTTCCTGCTGCTAACTTTCAATTGACAGATAACGATTACAATCAATTTGTAGCCTCATTAGCGGGTAAAGATTATTCATATGCTTCACCTACTGAACGTTTATTGTCTGATTTGCGAGATGAGGCTGAAAAAGAGAATAAATTGGGCGTTGTTAAGGTAGATCTGGATGATTTAAAGGAAAAGATGCTGGGCGCTAAGAAAACCGATCTTATTACTTATAAAGCCGAAATAAAACGTGTTTTAGAGACACAGATTGTAAGCCGTTATTATTATGAGAAGGGTAAGGTTATTCAGGCATTCCAATACGACAAGGAGCTTCAGGCAGCTAAAGCGCTATTAGGTAGTTCTACTAAAATGTTAGCTGTATTAAAAGGTGAGGGTGAATATAAAACTATAGGCAGCCCCACCAAAACGATTGCAGCAATAACAACAGCAGAAAACTAAAAACCTTTTTTATTCAGCGTGATGTAGTTTAACAACTAAACCATCCATAGCAGGGTTTAGTTGAAGCTGGCAGGCAAGTCTTGAGTTTGGAAGTACATCCGGTAAAGTATCAAGCATTGCATACTCGTCATCTGTCATTTCATTCAGCTTGTCTTCTCCTTCAAGTACATCTACACAGCAGGTAGCACATAAGGCCATGCCGCCGCAGGTTGCAAGAATATCATATTCGCAGGCTTTAAGGTACTCCATTAAGCTTAATCCCATATCTACAGGGGCTTCAAGAGTAGTTAAGCTGCCATCAGGGTTTTGTACGTGTAGGGTAATGTTATTGTCTTCCATGCTTAAAATTCTGATACGCCGTTTACAGTGGTGTATTTCATGGTGTATTTAACACCTGGGTTCATGTATTGGTATGCGCTGTGGCTCATTAAAGCAGCTTCGTGGAATCCACAAAGGATCAGTTTTAATTTGTTAGTGTAAGTGTTGATATCACCAATAGCATAAATGCCGGGTATGTTTGTTGAATAATCGTCGGTATTAACTTCTATAGCGCTTTTGTTGATGTTTAAGTTCCATTGCTCAATAGGGCCTAATTTAGGGCTTAAACCGAATAAAGGAATTAAATGGTCTGCAGCTACTGCGGTAGTTTCAAGGCTCTTATTGTGAATAAGCTCTACAGTTTCCAGTTTTCCGTTTCCAGATACTGAGTTTAGATTGCTGTTTAAAACAAGGTTTATACGACCGCTTTCGGCTAATGCCATTACTTTGTTTACTGAATCTGGTGCGCCACGGAAGCTTTCGCTGCGGTGTACTAAAGTTAATTCATCTACGATATCGGCTAAAAATATAGTCCAGTCAAGGGCAGAGTCACCACCGCCTGCAATCACCATTTTCTGACCGCGGTATTGCTCCGGATCTAGGATCATATAGTTAACACCTCTTCCGTTCTCGAATTGTTCTAAACCAGATACAGCCGGTTTACGAGGCTCAAAGCAACCTAAACCTCCTGCAATTACCACAACTTTAGATTCTATAATAGTACCCATGTTTGTAGTAAGTACAAAATCACCTTCACCACGTTTCTCTAAGCCTTCTATACGCTCGCCTAAAGTAAAACCAGGATGGAAAGGTTTTCCTTGCTCCATTAGGTTATCTATAAGCTCCTGAGCCAATACTGTTGGGTAGCCCGGGATGTCGTATATAGGTTTTTTAGGATATATTTCAGACAATTGGCCACCCACCTGCGGTAAATAATCAACTAAATGGCAGCGCATTTTTAATAGTCCTGCTTCAAAAATTGCAAATAAACCTACGGGTCCGGCGCCAATTATGGCTATATCAGTAGAAATCATGTGTTTAAAATTTGTGCGAATTTACAAACTTTTGTTATAATATCGATGCTATTTATAAATAATCTAGATACTCCGTAGAACTTATGACAACAAACTGAGCTAATATTTTACTTATCTTTGTTTTATTGATGAATAAGAACATATATTTTGCCTCTGATTTTCATTTAGGCTCTCCGGATTTTTTTGAAAGTCGTAAGCGGGAAGACCGCATTCTACGCTGGTTAAATGCCATTGAGCCCACATGTAGCGAACTTTTCCTGATGGGAGATGTTTTTGATTTCTGGTTTGAATATAGTACCGTAGTACCTAAAGGGTTTATTCGCCTGCAGGGGAAACTGGCGGCTATGACAGACGCAGGGATTAAGGTCTATTTTTTTAAGGGCAACCATGATATGTGGGTTAACGACTATTTCACAAAGGAAATGGGTATTGAAATTATAAGTGACGAACTTGTAATTGAAAGAAATGGGAAAAGGTTCTTTTTACATCATGGTGACGGACTAGGGCCTGGAGACCAAAAATATAAGATGCTGAGGAAAATCTTTAGAAATCCGGTTTGCCGCTGGCTCTTTTCAATGGTGCCACCTAGAATTGGTATGGGAATAGCAAACGGGTGGTCTAGAAGCAGCAGGGCAGCCAGCAGCAATGTGGAAGTTTTTGAAGGCATTGAAAATGAATGGCTGGCCATATATGCTAAAGAGTTGCTCGTAAAAGAGCATTATGATTTTTTTGTTTTTGGGCACAGGCACTTGCCTTTAGATCTGGATTTAGGTGGCGGAACTAAGTATGTGAACCTGGGCGAATGGATTACCTATAATTCATATGCTGTTTTTGATGGCGATGTGCTGAGTCTTAAATATTTTACTGATAAAAATTTATAGTGTCGTTAACTGAAAAAGCCGTATTTTTGCTGCCCGAATAAAAAATCGTTATCTGGATAAAAGATGCTGTTAACAAACAGGTTGTGTTATTTGTTGCTAACGGTACAATTATAAAGTTTCTGAAATAAAAGAATATGTTAGAGAAATTAGAAGCAATTAAACTGCGTTGGGAAGATGTTGAGGAGCAGTTAAGTAATCCTGATACCATGCAGGATATGAAGCGTTTTGCGGCTTTAAATAAAGAGTATAAAGATTTAGGTAAAATTGTAGAAGAGTATAAAGTCTACAAGAATGTAATGAGCAACATCGACGCAAATAAAGAGATCTTGAGTACAGAGAAAGATCCTGAAATGCGTGAGATGGCTAAAGAAGAGCTTGACTTGTTACTTGTACAACAGGAAGAATTAGAAGAGAAAGTTCGTTTAATGCTTATCCCTGTAGATCCTGAAGATGCAAAGAATGCTGTGTTTGAGATTAGAGGTGGTACCGGTGGTGATGAAGCTGCTTTGTTTGCCGGCGACTTATATAGAATGTATAGCCGTTTCTTTGAACAAAAGGGATGGAAGGTAGAAACAGTAGATGTAACCGAAGGTACTGCTGGTGGATACAAAGAGGTAATCTTGAAAGTAAGCGGAGAAGATGTTTATGGACAGTTAAAGTATGAGTCTGGAGTACATAGGGTTCAGCGTGTGCCGGATACAGAAACTCAGGGACGTGTTCATACGTCGGCTGCATCAGTAGCTGTTTTGCCTGAAGCTGAGGAGATAGATCTTTACATTAATCCGGCAGATATTGATTTGCAAACCTCGAGATCTGGTGGTGCAGGTGGACAGAACGTAAATAAGGTTGAAACTAAGGTTCAGTTAACGCATAGGCCTTCGGGTATTGTAGTAGTTTGTCAGCAGGAGCGTTCTCAGCTAGGCAATAGAGTTATTGCAATGGAGATGCTTCGTAGTAAATTATACGATATTGAATTGCAGAAGAAGAATGGTGATATTGCTGCCAGACGTAAGACTATGGTTTCGACTGGTGACCGCTCAGCGAAGATCAGAACGTATAACTATCCGCAGGGAAGGGTAACGGATCACCGCATCGGTTTAACGCTTTATAACCTAAGTGGAGTGATGGATGGAGGTGTTCAGGAGCTTATTGATGCGTTGCAGTTCGCCGAGAATGCAGAGAAAATGAAAGAGGGATCTGTGATCTAAAAAATAATTCTCAGAGAATTAAGGAGTTATAACTATTTTAAAATAAATGTTGCAAAGTTAAATAAAGGCGCTATATTTGCAATCCCGAAACGAAACAACGAAACGAAAATAGGGAAAACGGACCGGTAGTTCAGCTGGTTAGAATGCCGCCCTGTCACGGCGGAGGTCGCGGGTTCGAGTCCCGTCCGGTCCGCTTGGTAAGACACCAAAACATATTAAAAGCCTGCAAATCAAATGATTGCAGGCTTTTTTCATTTAGATCTATTTGTTTGAATTCCTTGTCGGTTTTAATAGATAGTTCTGCAGATATTATTTATCCGTTTTAGTACTGTCAATTATAGTTAGTTCATCACTAGGAATCTTAATAAAGTTATATTCTGCAGCATCTACCGAGTCTTTCTCCAAAAAGCAAAATTCCCAACAAAGTTTATCAAATTGGCTATTGTATTCAAAATTGACCAGAAATTTATCTAGATTGTATTTGCGCCTTTTTGCTTCTTTTAGTGCAAATACTTTAATTGAATCTCTCGAGAGAAATATTTTTTTACTTCCGACTCCATTTCTTGGCCAGTTGAGTTGTAAAATTTGTCCATAATCATCTAAATGAAGGACTATATTATAACGGATGACGCCTATGGATGCATTTTTCAAATAAAAATTAAGTTCATACTTCGGAACGATCCAGTGCTTCTTATGAGGATCACCATCTTTAAGATAACTAGGGATATCAACAATTTGAGCATTAACGAAGTAGAGGGAATCTCTAAAGTCCTCAAAAGATTCTTCCATTAGTGCCTTAACACTCTTTTGTATCTTGTGTGGGAGCTTATTTAATGATAATACTGTTTTGGATGCCTCTTGATAGGTGTAGGCAATCCAATCCTCTTGGTGAACAATCATTTTTTCCTGACTGATGGCTGAAAGCCAGTGGAAAACCAATACTAGTGCAATAATAGAGGGGCGTTTCATTTCTAAATATATTAATTTGAATAACAATGCTCAAATCTTCAAAAGGGTTTGCATTCAGTTTCGTCAAGATATTTGAGACCCCTCTTGTAAATTTTAAATTATCTTAGAATAAATTAAAGGTAAGAAAATACCAGTAGCCTCCCTGGTTGATGATTGTCCATGCCAAGAGCTTATGTGTTTTGGGTTCGAAAAGAAGTGTTCCTAATGGTATTTGGGGAGTTTTTTTGTAGTAGAAAGTGATCGCAAAAGGGAGTAGATCTTCCAGTTCACCTTTTTTATCAAAATGTTGAAAATAGGCGGTGTCAGTTTTGAACAAGCGCGTTGGTCTTGCATCTAGATTTTCTACGCCAACAGAATCAACAAATCGAAATAAGCGGGGGAAAAGTGCATCAAAAAACTTTATTCTCTCGTTTATTTTTGCTTTTGATGTATCAGCCAGAATATTATCGAAGTACACAAACTTTTCAAATACCTCCGCTCTTTGGGTTGAATCGTATTTCTTGTATTCAAAATTTTTTAGTAATGATTTAACAGTCACATAGTATTTTCTTTCATCTGGAGTAAAGTCTTCCTGTGCTGAGCAGTTGCCGGCGAAAGCTAATAAAAGGCAAGTCGTGATAAATTTTATCCTTAGCTGGCGTTGTGGTTTCATAGTCGAAGATAGACCGTTTTAATTTGTGAGGTTTTGACAAATGTCAAAAAATCACTTTTGTTGTCTAATTCTGCTCAAAGTCTCTTTCGATATGCCCAGGTAGGAGGCTATATGACCCAGAGAAACACGCCGGAAAAGCTGAGGATTCCTGTCAAACAGGTTTTCATAGCGCTCTCTTGCATTCAGCATCCGTAATTCGTTAGCACGTATCTCGTTATGCATATGATAAGATTCGGTTAATTTTCTGCCTGAAAAGTTGAATTCCATATGCTTTATGTACATTGTTTCTAAGTCTTCCCGTTTTAATGCAATAAGTGTACAGTCTTCGAGAGTCTCGATATACTCGAAACTTGGTTGGCCGGTATAGAAACTAAAAATGGATAGCACAAGCTCGTTCTCAAATAAAAACCAGGTATTGGTCTCCTTGCCCTCTTTATCAAGATGAAAAATTCTAACGGCGCCTTTCACGACAAAATATATGATGTTGCTCCGTTCACCTATGCTTAAAAGCTTCAGCCGCTTTTTGATACTGAAAATATGGCTATTGGATATTATCGCTCCCTTAATTTCTTCACTTAGCGGATAAATGGAGTCAAAAAGATTAAAGAGTTGTTCATATTCGTTACTCGGTACTATTGTTGACATAATGATGGTTTTTATGTTTAACTCTTACAGGATGAATATATCAAATATAAAGATTGAAGTACCTACGAATATTTAGTTGTGGGAATAATAAGACCAGTTTTTCTTTAGTCTAATTGGTCCTGTCTATTCCAAATGGGCTTTTTGAATGAGCACAATTTTTACTCCCGTTTTTGTGATTTGTAAGCAGTTTTTGACAGTCTGAAGTTGGTTCCTGGTTCTTTTGGTTTCTGTTATTGAAAAGGATATTTTCCAGTTAGTGAGTTATTCGGTGGGTAACAAGTTTTATCATTCGTAATTCACTGAAAATATGATGGTTATCTGATGAGTTCGATTCTCGTCGGCCATTTACTTTGCCCGTAGTTACCCATAACTGCTGGCTTTTTGTTCATTCTCCACTTGTCTTGCGTAGTTCTGCTATCAGATATCATTTACCATAAAATATGCGCTAACCATCTACGTCTTTTATAATCATGCAGTTTACATTGCCTCTTTTCTCCACTGTTATGATGTAGTCCGAAAATTCCATATTCAGATTTTGCTGCATAATGGTATAAAAACCATCCATTTGGTGCTGAGGTACAAACAGCTTGTAACACCTGATCTCTAGTAATTTTTTAGGCTCCATTACTTCAACAATGATCTGCTCTTTGCTCATCGGTGCACCAGCTCCATAAGCAATGGCAAAGAGCTGCTCAACCGTGTAATTGCGAACAATGATGGTCTTGCCTCCATTGGCTACTTCCTTTTTGATCTTAAACCCTGGTTTGTTGCCAGACTGATAACCTGAAAATCCATATTTGTAAAGCTGTAGCTGGTTTTGTACTGTTGATTTTTCTTTGATTTGGCCATAACTAAGGTTTAAGCATATAGTAGCCATTACGAAAGTGGGTTTGGTCATTTTTATATTGTTTTTAAGAATGAATTTTTGGGCAAAGCATGGCCATTACGATGGTTTGATTCGTTACTAAATAGGTGCAGATTAGTAGCTTGTGTTCGGCAGAATCAGGGCAAATTAAGGACAGAGAGGGGATTGCTTCGGAAAACGGGTACCTTTTCCCGAAGAAAACCCGAAGCTGTCTCCTAGCTGTCTCGAAGCAGGTCATACCAATCTATAAGAAAGCTGTAAACCTGCTCAGTCTGGTGGGCAAAGGATTAGTGCAAAAAGAATGGCTATAAGTACCTCCATATTGAATAATCATGGCTGATATTATATGAATCTGAAAGTAGAGATTCTAGAAACGCAAAAAGCGTGAAACCCCACTTATTGTCTTAGAGGTCCTGAGAGACCCGACTACAAATAAGCAAGGCTCACGCTCTTTAAGGCGCAAGCACTTGATCACTTATTCTCTCGTAGTCATATGAAGTTCTCAGGTTTCTAAGACGAGATTCTAAAGTGCTAAATGCTTCAATATTTTGAAGATTTGGCAAAAATATAATATTTAGCTTTTACATATCTTTTTAGTTTTATCAAATATACTAAACTACTGCTCTAAGAACAATAATTTCTGTTAAATTAATTTAAATAATCTATTTTAAAATTTTGCGTCAAAAATCAAAATTTTGGAGATTCTGAACTCCAATTAAATATTTCTGTTTTCCTTATGAAAATTGATGTTTAACTACATCATAACTAAAAGACAGAACTATGGCAACCTTAAGCATTCCTCAAAATGGCCACGCCTTAAAAGGAAAAAACAGAACCCGAAAAGCAGTTCCCTCAGTAGACCTTACCGCAATGGTGGATCTGGCATTTCTTTTAATAACCTTTTTCATGCTCACAACATCCCTATCTAAGTCGCAGGCCATGGATATAGCCAAGCCCGTTATTGATATTCCTGATCAACCTTATCCTGCCTCAAGAACGCTAACAGTTCTTTTGGGTAAAGACAATAGCATTGTTTGGTATAAAGGTGAGACGGATAAGGCAACTCCACATCGTGTGAGTTTTAAAATGATAGGCAGCGTTTTAGCTCAAAATAAAAAAGAAATAGCAAGGTTGCACCAAAATGATCCTGCCAAGTTTATGATTGTTATTATTAAACCTACCGAAGGATCTACATATAAGAATTTTGTAGATGTATTGGATGAAATGAGTATCGCAGATGTGAAATCTTATCTGATTGATGACAATAGTCTGGCCAGTCAGGAACAGGGATTTATAGAAAGGTAACTGTTCTAAGATTAAAAATACCGATAAGACTCGGCTGCTACTTTTTGGTATTCATTACGGTATTGATTAGGTTGTTTTCCTATAACTTTTTTAAATTGTTTGTTAAAGTTAGAGAGCGTTTGAAAGCCGCATTCGTAACCAATCTGATCAATATTCATTTTTCCTTCTTTGAGTAATTTGCAGGCAGATTCTATCCGGATCTCTTTAAGAAAATCTGAAAATGATTTATTTACACGCGCCCTAAAATATCTGCTAAAGGAAGTACGGGTCATATTTATTAATGAGGCAACCTCTTCTGCACTAATGGTGTGTTTGAAATTCCTCATTACGTGTCCATATACCTTGTTCATTCTGGTAGTCTCCGCTTCAGTATTAGACGAAATCAAATAATTATGGGTAACAAAATGATAGTCGTTGGATTTCGCCAGTACATTTAATATTTTAAGCAATTGAATAACGCCATCCATGCCATCTAATTCTAACAGCTCACGCATCATTTTACTTACAACAACCTTTGTTTTCCCAATAATTTCTAGTCCCCGTTCAGATTTTTGAAATAGCCTGTCGATTTGGCCCATTTCATCTTTTAACCGCAATGCATCTCCAAAAAAATCTTTATGGAAATATACTACAATAACTCGGGTGGATAGCTGGCTGTCCTTTTCAAAATATTTGTTTTCATTTCTCCATACATGTGGAAGATGCGGACCAATAAGTACCATGTCCATGGCCTTAAATGAGGTAATGTTATTGCCTACAAAACGGCTTCCTTCGCCTTCCAGAACGCAGTTTAATTGAAATTCGGGATGTGAGTGAAACGTAGGATCAAAATATGGGGCATAAATTTCTTTAACCACATACACTTTAGATTGTGAAATAGGCGATTTGGGTATAACGTGCGTCATTTTATTGAAATTATCTTAAATATTGGCTATATGGAAATTTTAGGATACAATATAGTCATTATTAGATAACAAGTGCCAATGATTCCAGCGCAATAAAATTTAAACTTGTATTAACCAAAACCAAATATAGACGATTGTAAAATAGAACGACGCGATTCCGGAATCCCGCAACTATCTAGAAAATCAGAACATGACGCCATAAGGTAATTTATGGGCGCGGTAATTTTTATTAGTCATTAATTAAAGAAAGGAGATAAGCCATAGTAGTATGAGCATTAAACATGTCGATTTCAGTTATTTAACCTAAACTTAATCAAACTTAATATAAGATGAAAAAATTAATACTCAAGAGATTTGTTCTATTTGAGCAAGCTTTGCTAAGAAAACATTATCATGTTTTTCTTTTACTGATCACCATTGTTTTATTGTCCCGGGAGTCTGTGAATGCACAACAAAAGACGATTACCGGTACCGTAACTTTTCAACAAAAACCACTAACCGGGGTGAGCGTTAAGTTAAAGGGAGCCAATACAGGTATGAGTACAAATGAACAGGGCAAGTACTCCGTTTCCTTACCAACGGGAAGAGGCGTATTGGTATTCACCTATATCGGATTTCTTACAAAAGAGGTTATCGTGGAGGGTAGCACTACAATTAACGTAGAATTGGAAGAGGATAAACAACAGTTAACCGAAGTTGTTGTAACGGGATATGGCACCCAAAAAAGAGAATCAATAACGGGAGCCATTTCAACCGTTACCAGTAAAGATCTGGAAAAAGTACACGGCGGCTCGCAAGTAAGTACAGGATTGGCTGGGAAGTTACCGGGTGTTACCTTTCGTATGCCTGATGGGCGACCAGGTGGTGGCGCTACCATTCAGGTAAGAAACATGGGGAATCCATTATTTGTAATTGATGGGATCCAACAGGATAAACGACAGTTCGACAATCTTGCTCCAAGTGATATAGAAAGCATTACCGTTTTAAAGGATGCTTCTGCAGCTGTTTATGGTGTGCGTGCTGCGAATGGTGTTGTGGTTGTAACCACAAAAAGAGGAAGCAGAGGGGAAAAGAATGTAATAAATATCGATACCTATGCCGGCTTTCAGAATTGGAGCAGGTTCCCTGATGTAGTGAATGATTCATACGAATGGTATTTAGGCAAAGCTGATGCGGAGATGAACAACGGAGGGACAACTACGGTTACCAAAGAGGAACTAGCCAAATACAAGGAAGGCACTGCTCCGGGTTATCAAAGTTTTAACTGGAAGGACTTTATTGTACAGAAAAATGCACCGTTGTATCAGCAAGCTATTAACGCTACCGGTGGTTCTGATAGAATAAACTATTATTTTTCTGGTACAAACATGTTTCAATATTCTGTATTAGGACGCGAGTTTACCTATGGGCGTAAAAACATCAATGCCAATATGGATGCCAATATTACAGATAGGTTAAAAGTTGGGATTGGGATAAATGGATGGAACGAAGTGAGAGATAATCCTGGAATACCCGGGGGTGATGACTATAATTTACCAAGAGCTGCCATTTTATGGAACAGGCCCTGGGAACGTCCGTATGCGAATGACAATCCGGATTACATAAATGATATTGGCCACAATGAATCCAATTGGGCTTATAACAATAAGAAATACGGTGGATATTCGAATGATAGAAGACGTTATGGATCGGCCAGGTTTAATGCCCAATATCAAATCCCATACATAAAAGGACTTGTTGCACAGGGATCTTATTCTTACGGACTTGAAGATCGCTTGCATGATGGTCACGAGTATACTTACAAAACGTATACCTATAATCCTACCGATGATACTTATAAAGCAACCGGAGGTAGTATCAATCCATGGCGGGAGCGTAGGACCCAGAAGATAGAAAAGAATAACTATCAGGTTGGATTAAACTACAACAATACTTTTGGTAAACATACAGTAGGAGGGCTTCTCATTTCTGAAAGATATGATGTAAGGGACAAAGAAGTATTTGTTCATGCTGTACCAGCAACAAACGTGCTTCCACTTATCTATTTTAACACTACGGATACTTACAATGATCGTGATGACCAGCAGGCCCGTATCGGATACATTGGAAAGATAAACTACAATTACGCGAATAAGTACTACCTGGAGTTTTCAGGCAGGAGGGACGCTTCGTGGAAATTTGCTCCGGATAAAAGGGTTGGGTTTTTCCCTTCTGTATCTGGTGGATGGAGAATTACTGAAGAGAAATTCATGAAATCACTGTTAGGTGAAAACAGTAAGCTGAACGATTTGAAAATCCGTGCTTCTTACGGTGTACTGGGAGATGATGATAACGGAATATTACCAACGGATTATCTGGCCGGCTATAATTATAATCAGAATGGCTATGGTATTCTTGATGGAAACCCGGTTATAGGTTCAAGGGATAAAGGTAAGCCCATCCTAAATATTTCGTGGTTTAAAAGTAAGATCCTGGATATAGGTGCCGATTTTACCATGTTTAACAATAAATTGATTGGAAGTGTCGACTATTTCAAAAGATTGCGAACTGGGCTTAGAGGTACCAAATATGATATCGTTTTACCGAGCGAGATTGGTTTTAATCTAAGTGACGAAAATATAAATAAAGACGAGCAGGCCGGGGGTGAGATTTCACTTGCCTATAATGGATCAGCCGGTGCAGTTACTTTTAGCGTTGGTGGAAATGTGGGATATGCGCGTAGTAAGTTCACCTCTTCTTACAAACCCATATTTTTTAACTCATGGGATCAGTACCGTAATTCTGCCGAGGGTAGATACAAGAACCTTTTTTGGGCATATGATGTAGTAGGCCAGTTTCAATCACAGGAAGAAATAAATAACTACCCGATAAATATTGACGGGCAGGGTAATAAAACCCTATTACCTGGCGACTTGATTTATAAGGACCTGAATGGTGATGGAAAAATTGATGGATATGATGAGCGCCCGCTAGGTTATGGAAGAAGCGCTGACGGAACCAACCAGCCAATTATCAATGGTGGATTTAATTTTAGCGTAGCATGGAAGGGATTTGATTTTGCTGCTGATTTTTCAATAGGATCGATGTACAGCTATAATCAGGAAAACGAGATCAGAAGAGGGTTTTCTTATAATTCAGGAGCATTAAATACCATTTTAACTGACAGATGGAGAAGAGCCGATGCTTTTGATTTAAATAGTCAATGGATACCAGGTAAATATCCTGCATTAAGGTTTAACGTCAATTCAGCTAGTTCCGTGAATAAAAATTCTATTTTTTGGTTGCATAATGTAACTGCCATTCGTGCCAGAACATTGGAGCTAGGTTATTCTTTACCTAAATCATTAATAGGAAAAATAAACATCCAAAAGGCACGCCTGTTTGTAAATGGCTATAACCTATTTTCTATTGATAACCTAAGCAAGTACAAGGTTGACTCGGAAGTTCAGGATACAAATGGTTTACAATACCCACAAAATTCATTTGTTAACATGGGCATTAACCTCACTTTATAACAGTTTTTAATTGAACTAACATGAAAAATAAATTTATAATAGCAATAGCCACCTTATTCGTTTTTAGTTTGGGGTGCAAAAGCGATTCAGATTATTTGGATATAAAGCCTACTCAGGTACTAAGCCCTGAACTGGCCTTTAGTGATCCTACTCAGGTGCTGTCTATCCTGGCAGATCTTTACAATCGCCAGTACGATTATCCAAGGTTAACTGAGTGGGTTACTTTTGGTGACTTTAATGAGTCATTTTATTCTGAAAATGGACAATATAACAATTACCATGGCAACAGTACCTGGGGTTTTAGAGGGTATAGAGGGCCTGATGTTGGCGGCAGGGCAACCTACTTCTGGACACCATGGGATTATACTTATATCCGCGAACTTAACTTGTTTATGGAGCGCTGTGCAACAGCTACAGCACTAGATGCGGCAACCAAGGCGTCTTATATTGCTGAAGCAAGGTTTTTAAGGGCAAGTTATTATTTCACCTTAACTCAATATTACGGAGGCGTACCTATCATTCTCAATTCATTAGAGTTTAACGGGACTGATGTTACTTCTTTGCGATATCCAAGGGCCAAGGAATCGGAAATGTATGACTTTGTAATTAAGGAGGCAGAGGAATTAAAACTGTTGCTTCCTGCAAATAGCAATACCAAAGCCCGTGCTACTAAAGGTGCTGCATTGGCTATGGAATCAAGAGCCGCTTTGTATGCTGCTTCTATTGCAAAATACGGTGCAACAACTCCTTCTGTTTCGCTCTCTGGTGGCGAAGTGGGTATCCCGGCAGGTATGGCAAATGCTTATTATACCACTGCCTTGAAAGCTGCTGAAGAAATCATCAGTGGATCAGCGGGAGCTTACTCACTATACAAAAAGCAACCTGGAAATCTTTCTGAAAACTTTGCTGCCATATTTTATGATAAAACACAAAATAATGAGGTGATATGGGTTGATGACTATGCCTTAAAATTCAAAAGACATGGATTTACGCAAGTAAATCAGCCTCGTTTTGGCGCTGAAGAAGAAGAAGGGGGTCGTATAAACCCATCCCTTAATTTGGTTCAGTCATTTGAAAAGTTAGATAATACATTCGCCCCTTTAGCTACCAATGACGCCAACGGTGATTATGTTTATTATACCAATCAGCAGGATATATTTGCCGGCAGGGATGCCCGCCTGGGTGGTACGGTAATAATCCCGGGATCAAGCTTTAAAGCCAGACCAGTTGATATTTGGGCTGGAGTGCAATTAGCAAACGGTACGGTAATTAGTGGAGGTGAACGCGGTGCTCAGAAAGTATTACCTGGTAAAACGGTACCAGAACAGGTTGTTGGCTTTGATGGACCAATCAATGGAATTGGTAATACTGCTCAAACGGGTTTCTATATCCGCAAATATCAGGACCCTGCTATTGGCTCGGGCCAGCGTGGGGTAGGAAGTGCTGTTTGGCTGGTAAGATATCGTTATGCCGAAATCCTATTGAATGCAGCTGAGGCAGCCTTTGAGTTAGGGCAAACTTCGGTT
>NZ_CAMLHF010000143.1 GCF_946479715.1 uncultured Pedobacter sp.
ATGACATCGAGGAGCATGTTTTTCCAAAGCTCTTCGCTATCGCCCATGTTGCAGTATAGGAAGTCGTGCTCGTTGTAGTAGCGGAGCGCGGCCAGGTAATTGTCTTCGCAAAGGGTAAAGTCGTCCTGATGGCTTCGGTTTCCTTTGTGCTGGTCTGAAAACAGGATGATGCGGTGTTTTGTGCCCAGATCGATGAGCTGGCCACGTTTGCCGGGGTGTTGTATGATGTTCTGGTATAGCGCAGATAGTGCTTTGTGTACTCTCGTGCGATCTGGCCTTGATGAGTATTTATTGGCAAGCCTGATGATCAGCGGAGAAAATAGCTTTTGTAATAATTTGCGCATATACTAAAGATAAGGTTTACTGAGCTTTTTAACAAAGCAGTTTGAGCTTTTGAACAAAACGCTGCGCTGAATTGGACTGTACCTTTGAGTTGCATTTAAAAATTAAGACAATGGCAAAAGTATGGTTTATTACAGGCAGTTCCAGAGGATTGGGACGGAGCCTGACAGAAGCAGTGTTGAATAGCGGCGATAAAGTTGCTGCAACGGCACGTGATATTACTCAATTGAATGATCTGGTAACAAGGTTTGCTGATCAGATACTTCCTATAGCGCTTGACGTAACGGATTACGAACAGGTTTATGCGTCTGTTGCTAAGGCAGCGAAACATTTTGGACGTATTGATGTGCTGGTGAACAATGCCGGATTTGGCATCATCGGCGCTGCCGAAGCTTATACAGATGAGCAGGTACGCAGTCAGCTGGAAACAAACCTGTATGCACCAATTGAAATTACCCGCGCGGTTTTACCTTATATGCGCAACCAGGGTGAGGGCCGTATATTGCAGATAAGCTCTATAGGCGGAAGAGTTGGTAATGCGGGTTTAACCATGTACCAGGCAGCAAAATTTGGTTTAGGCGGCTTTACTGAGGCGTTGGCTAAAGAAGTGGCACCACTGGGTATATATGTGACCAGTGTAGAGCCGGGTGGTTTTAGAACCGATTGGGCAGGCGCATCTATGACTTATGCACGTGAGATTGATGGTTATGAAATGGTTAATCAGCGGACAGCGTTATTTAAAGGCGGAAAGTTTATCCCTGTGGGAGATCCTGAGAAAGCGGCAAAAGTGATGGTTGAACTGGCTGCGCACCCTGCGCCACCGGTGCATTTGGTATTAGGCAGTGAGGCGATAGGTATGCTGAACAATGCCAACGAGGTGAGGCAAGTAGAAATGGAAGAATGGCTGGGTGTGAGTTTATCGACAGATCATGATGATTCTGAGAACTTTCTTGCTAGTGCCGACGGGAAGTGGTACATCAGCGATGTTAAAAGAAAACAGTAAAAATGCTTAATTTTATGACCTATGACTAATTCGCCCATTGCTTACTCTTGCTATTTTACCCGCAACAGGCAGGGGGAACAGTTTGTTCCTGAGCATGTGTTTAGCTACCAGATATCCGGCACGCTGACGATAAGTGACGGCATTAGTGAGCATGTTTTTAATGAGGGTGATTTTCGGTTCATCAGACGAAATCAGTTGCTTAAGTTTGTGAAACAACCTCCTCCGGGAGGGGTTTTTAAATCGGTTTCCATTTATCTGGATCAGGCGGCCTTAAGTGACTTTAGCATGGAGTACGGCTATAAAGCGGAGGGTAATAGAAACAGGGCTGTTGAAAAAGTGAAGCCATTGGAAGGTTTTGGGCTTTATCAGAGTTTTATGAATTCGCTATTGCCTTATGTTGAGGGCGACCAGTTGATTAATGCTGATCTTCAGAAATTGAAACAGCGCGAGGCGATTATGATTTTGCTGCAGACGAACCCTGAATTAAAGGATGTACTGTTTGATTTTAGTGAGCCCGGTAAAATAGATCTGGAAGCCTTTATGAATAAAAACTTCCATTTTAACGTGCAGTTGAAGCGCTTTGCCTACCTTACCGGGCGTAGTTTGGCTACGTTTAAACGTGATTTTTCGCAGGTTTTTAATGTTACGCCAAGCAGGTGGCTGTTGCAAAGGAGGTTGCAGGAAGCGTATTACCTGATTAAAGAGAAAGGCCGCGCACCATCAGATGTGTATCTGGAAATTGGGTTTGAAGACCTTTCGCATTTCTCCTTTGCATTTAAAAAGATGTATGGGCTGCCGCCATCAAGAATTTACTAATCATCTAATCCTTTTCCGTTGAGAATTAGGGGCATGCATTTTTCGACCCTTGCTTCTCTGGTTTTGGATTGTTTGGCTGAAGTGAAATAGAGATGATAGCCTCTTTGTCGGCCCGGAGTTAATGCTTCAAAAGCGGTTTTTAGCGCTGGGATGTGGTCTAGTTTGTGCTGAAATTCGGCAGGGAATACGAGTTCTGTATGCGTTTTGAAATCGACTTTTAAGCCGGCTTTTTCTACTTCAATGGCCTGGTGGATATAGGATTTTAGAACTGCTTCCTGTTCAACTATTTGAAGTGCATTGGTGAAGCGGATCTGGCGACCAGATTGCACATTCTTTGTTTGCTGGACCAGGATGCCATTGGGATCGTTTAACAAGCTGCCTTTGAAGAACAGTAGCGCACAGTATTCTTTAAATACGTGGATTAACACGATATTGCTGTTCTGGTAAGTATAACAAGGGCAGCCCCATTTTAATTCTTCGGTAAGGTCACAGCTGAGCACGATTGCTCTTAGCCGCTCTATTTCTTCCTGCCATTTTTTTTCTTTACTGAAATAAAAATCAACTTTAGGATTCATACTGTTCGTTAGCTTTTTGTGAAAAATTAGACCCTTAGTGCGCCACGGAAGCCTCTGGCAGCATAGTAAGATTCTGCACCGTTGTGATACAGGAAAACGGTTCCGTAGCGGTAATCGCCAAAAAGTGCTCCTCCGAGTTTTCTGATATCGGCAGGTGTTTTTAGCCAGCTGGATGTTTTGGTATCGAACTTTCCGAATTGCTGCAGTTCGCGGTATTGTTCTTCTGTTAATATTTCTATGCCCATATCGGCAGCCACATCCATTGCGCTGTTTTGTGGTTTATGCTCTTTTCTTGCATCGAGTGCTGCGCGGTCGTAACAAAGGCTTCTGCGTCCTTTAGGGGTTTCGGCGGCACAATCGTAAAAGATATATTCGTTTGTGCTTTTATCGTAACCAACAACATCAGGTTCGCCACCGGTTACTTCCATGTCATCCAGCGACCATAGTTTTTGAGGACTAGCATCGAGCTTTGCGTGTACCTTAGCCCATTCTATATCTTTATGGCGGTTCATGTTTTTCTCGAAGCGGTTTTTGAGTGTTTTAAGTAGTTCTTCGCGTTGCTCTGATGATAACTCTTTTTTGCTGTTTTTCATGCTTTTATAGGTTAGCTGTGATGGTTTTTCTATCTGCGGGTCTGAAATACCAAGATACAAAAGTGAGGACTAGTAACAATATTGGTCCAAAAAAATCTTTGCCAGCATCGCCGTTGGCTAAGTGGGAGAATACTGCGCCCGACATGGCAAAGAAAAAGCCTGCATAAGCCCATTCTTTTATTATTGGGAATTTTGGAACAAGTACAGCTATGACTCCCAGTATTTTCCAGACACCAAGGATGGTTAGGATATAAATTGGATAACCTAAGTTTTTCATCATGGTTACTTCCTCTTCCATTTTCATTAATTGTACTATTCCGGTTGATAACATTCCTAATGAGAGCCAGATTGTGGCGATCCAATAGATGATTTTATTTCGCTTTGTCATGGTGTGTTATTTTAGTTTGCTTACGATGTTTTGTAGTTTGTTGTGTGCCATGTTGATGCCCTGAGCAAATGGTAGCTGTAGCACCTGGTCTCTGATTTCGGTTGATTTATATACGATATGCATGGTGAGTTTGCTGGTATCGCTGGTAAGTTTTTCGAATTGCAGGAACTCCAGCTGGGCATCGAAAGATGCATTGTCCATTTCAAATGTCCTCGTGATTTTCTGGTCTGGAATAAACTCGTGGATGACTCCAGTGGCGTGGAATACAACGTTTCCCTTAGGGTCGCTGGTTTGGAAATGGTAACTGCCATGTTTTTTGTTTTCGAGTTTAAGCACTTTTGTGTTCATCCATTGCTCTACGATTTCGGGTTCTACGTAGGCTTTGAAGAGGAGTTCTAATGGTAAATCAAATTCTCTTGTGATTTTGAGTTCCTGTTTGCCATTTTCGGCATCGATTTTTGTTTTTTGTTCCATAGGGTTCTATTTTTTTGATTGGTAGTTTTTCATTATGGATTCCAATTTGTTGAATCGTTCGTCCCACATTTGGCGGAATGGTTCGATGAAGTCAGCTACGTCTTTCATTTTTTTTGCGTTTATGTAATAGTAAATTTCTCTGCCGTTTTGTTTTTGCTCGAGCAATTCGCACTCGGTTAGTATTTGCAGGTGCTTTGAAACTGTAGGTCTTGCGGTATCAAAGTTTGCAGCTATTGAACCTGCAGTCATTGACTGTGTGGCCACCAATAGCAGTATAGCCCTTCTGGTTGGGTCGGCTATGGCTTGAAATACATCTCTTCTTAAATTCATCGTGTAGCTATTTGACTACAAATATATATGTAGCTATTTAACTACGCAAATTTTTTTTGATGTTTTTTTTAGAATGATGTTTTTGCATGTGATTGGTGTGGAGGGAATTATGTATTTTGGTGGCATGCAGAAAAAGGAAATAGAAACTTTTTGCCCGGCAAGCAGAGCGGAGTGGAGGCAGTGGTTAAAAGAAAATCATAGCTCAAGCCAATCTGTCTGGCTTATTCAGTACAAACAAAAATCGACCAAGCCGAGTATACCCTGGAGCGATTCGGTAGATGAGGCGCTTTGTTTTGGCTGGATTGACAGTACCAGAAAAACAATTGATGAGGAAAGTTTTATTCAATTTTTTACTAAGCGTAAGCCAACCAGCAATTGGTCGAAGATTAACAAAGCAAAGGTTGAGCGCTTAATTGCTGAAGGGTTGATGACCGAAGCGGGCTTAAAATGCATTGAGGTTGCTAAGAAAAATGGTTCGTGGTCTATTCTGGATGCTGTGGAGGAATTGTTTGTCCCGAAGGATCTGGAGGAAGCATTTTTGTTGCAGCCAGGTTCTGGAGATTATTTTGACAGTTTGAGTAAGTCTGTTAAAAAGATGATACTGCAATGGGTTACGCTTGCTAAAAGGCCGGAAACCAGAGAGAAAAGAATTGCTGAAGTGGCAGAACTGGCAGCCCAGAAACTAAGGCCCAAGCAGTTTAGATAAACCTAAAAGTACGTGTTTTTGGATTCTTTTAGCCTCGAAATTAGGGTTGTGATTAGCCAAAAATGGCTTTTGTTTTCGTGATAAGGACGGTATTTTTGTATCATGATAACAAGGAAACTATTTGCGCTTTTAATCGTTCAAATGAATATAAGTTCCCACCTTTGTGGAAATTTTGAGGGATACTCATATTGTAATTGAATAAATACCATAAATATTGAAACAAGCTAGCGAAAAACCTGAGGAGCAAAAACTGAAAAGGGGTTTGCAAAACAGGCATATTCAGTTGATCGCCCTTGGCGGAGCCATAGGAACAGGATTATTTTTAGGCATTGGTCCGGCAGCTGTATTGGCTGGGCCTTCTGTAATTTTAGGTTATGCACTGGCCGGTATTATTGCCTTTTTTATTATGCGTCAGTTGGGCGAAATGGTGGTGGAAGAGCCTGTTTCGGGTAGTTTTAGTCACTTTGCCTATAAGTACTGGGGATCTTTTGCCGGCTTTGCTTCGGGCTGGAACTATTGGGTGCTGTATATCCTGGTAAGCATGTCGGAGTTAACTGCAATTGGCATTTATGTACATTTCTGGTGGCCTGAAATTCCGTTGTGGTCATCGAGCCTTTTCTTTTTTATCGCCATTAATGCCTTAAACTTAACCTCTGTAAAGGTGTACGGTGAGGTGGAGTTCTGGTTTTCGATAATAAAAGTGGTAGCGATTATTGCCATGATCATTTTTGGCGTTTACCTGCTTGTTAGCGGGAGCGGAGGCGAGCAGGCAAGTGTTCAGAACCTATGGAATGACGGTGGCTTTTTTGCAAAGGGGTGGTTTAGTGGAGATGGGAAAGGTGGTTTTCAGGGATTGTTTGCTGCAATTGCATTGATCATGTTTTCTTTTGGCGGACTGGAATTGATTGGGATCACAGCGGCAGAAGCGGAACAGCCTGAAAAAACAATTCCAAAGGCTACCAACCAGGTGATTGACAGGATCCTGATTTTTTATGTGGGTGCGCTTGTGATCTTGTTTTCTTTATCCCCCTGGAAAAATATTACTACGGATAGTAGTCCTTTTGTAATGGTTTTTGAGAGTTTAAAGGGCTTTCAGTTTACGCTTTTAGGCAAGACCATTTACTTTACGAGTGTGATTGCTAATGTGCTTAATGTTATCGTATTGACGGCTGCCTTGTCTGTTTACAATAGTTGTGTTTACAGTAACAGCAGGATGTTATTTGGATTGGCAGAGCAAGGGAATGCACCTTCTTTTTTATCGAAGCTGAATAAGAACTCGGTACCTATAAATGCGATTTTGATATCGAGTTTGTTTGCCGCGATATGTATTATAATTAATAAGCTAATGCCGGAGAAGGCATTGGAAATTTTGATGTCGCTGGTGGTGTCATCGCTGATTATCAATTGGTTGATGATCAGTATTACGCATTTGAAATTTAGAAGGAGTAAAGAAGCGGATCAGATTAAAACCAAGTTCCCTTCTTTTATTTATCCGCTATCAAATTATATATGCCTGGTATTTCTGGTAGGCATTTTAGTGATTATGTGGATAACGGGATTGAAGATGTCGGTTGAGTTAATTCCGGGATGGATTTTACTGCTGTATGTTTGCTACCTGTTGGTCAGAAAAAAGAAAAGCGGAGATAAATCCTAAGATTTACCCCCGCTATCTAAATTAACGCTCTCATAAATATAAACGAAGAAAAGAGCAAAAGGTTTAAACGTTTCTGTGTTTTTTTGGAGGTATGACAGTAATATGATATTGTGAGAAGTTGATTTCTCACTTTACCTTAAATGCAGCAGGGTTTGGAAGGAAAGTTGTCGGCCAGCACGTTTGTTTTGGTAAACAACGAACATTGCGGTAGCACAAAGACCGATTACTCCGGCAAGACAAACTGCTAGTCGTGGACCAAAAGCTTGTGCTGTCCACCCGATAAGTAAGCTGCCAATTGGGATCATGCCCTGGTATGCCATGATGTAATAGCTGATGGCACGGGCCCTCATTTCGGGGATGGTATGCGTTTGTATGTAGGTGTTTATGGCAGATGTTTGTGCCATCATACCGATGCCACCAAAGGCCATGAATACAAGGGCTAAGGATAGTATGCCTGAGTAAGCCAGTAAGATTAAGCTAACCCCGAATATGGTACTTGCCAGAACTACGATTCTTTTTAGTGGTTTGGCAGATCTTAAATTGGCCAGATACATGGCGCTAATGACAGAGCCCAGGCCGGCCGCGCTCTCGAACCAGCTAAATGTTCCTGCATCGCCATGAAAAAGATCTTTGGCGAAGATGGGCATGAGGGTGTTAAATGGGATTACGAACAGACTGCTGATACCTATCATCAGGATCATGCTGCTCAATTCTCTGTCGCCTGAAACGTATTTGAAGCCTTCTTCCAGTTCGATCCAGATGCTTTTCTCTGATCGTTCGACAACGCTGAGGTTCAGTTTCATTAGGAATAAACACACGAGAACGGGGATATAGCTTAAAAAGTTTCCGATGAAACAAAAGTCTTCGCCAAAAGTACTGAGGATTACCCCGGCAATAGCAGGCCCCACGATGCGTGCAAGGTTTGCCATGGTAGAGTTTAGTGCAATTGCATTGGGAAGGTCTTCTTTATGATCGACCATTTCGACCATTAAGGATTGTCGGCAGGTAACATCAAAAGCATTTATAATGCCTTGCACCAGACTTAAAAAGATGATGGCAGGTATGTTGTAAAATTTGAAAAAGATAATTGCGGCGAGCGCTCCGGCCTGCATCATTGATATTACCTGGGTAATGACAAGGATTTTATAACGGTTGTGCCTGTCTATTAAGCTGCCTGCGTAAGGTGATAGTATGAGCGAGGGGATAAGACTGGCAAAAGCCACGAGGCCTAATAAAAGTGCTGAGCCTGTTAGTCGGTATACCAACCAGCTGACAGCAGTTTTTTGCATCCATGTTCCTATTAAAGAGATACTTTGGCCATAGAAGAAAAGTTTAAAGTTGCGGTATTTTAATGATCTAAATATATTCATGTGTGGTAGATGTCTTGAAGACATTACAAATTTCGGAATAAGTTATTGAGTTGTAAAATTGATTGTTTTAATGATATTGATTAGTTTTAACGATTGATTATGGAACTTAGACAACTCAATTATTTCGTAAAAGCGGCTGAACATCTTCATTTTACTGAGGCTGCGGCTGAATCGTTTGTAACGCAATCGACCTTATCGCAACAGATAAAGCAATTGGAGGAGGAGCTGGGCATGTTGTTGTTTGACAGGATAGGTAAACATGTTAGGCTGACGGAGGCTGGCGGTGTGTTTCTGATTCATGCAAAACAGATATTGCTTGATGTGCAAAAATCTAAAGCGGCGATATCTGAATTGAATAATCTGGCGGTGGGCGATTTGAAGATTGGGGTTACTTATGCTTTTAGTTCTATGGTATTGCCGGCATTGGCTCCTTTTTCATCAAAGTACCCGGGGATTAAAATATTTATTGAATATGGTACACCGGAATCGCTTGAGATTAAGTTAAAAGCAGCGGAACTGGATATTATTCTGAGTTTCCATGAAGAGTCTGATAACCAGGGGCTGGAAATGCAGCCTTTGTTTTCTTCTAAAATTGTGATGGTGGTTTCGCGCAAGCATCCATTGGCATCTTTAAAAAAGATAACGGTAGCAGAGCTTGGTGCATTGGAACTTATTTTACCCGGCAAGGGCTTTAGTTCGAGAGATTATGTGAATGAGCTTTTTGGTAAACGCAAGATCGTACCGAAGATTAAGATTGAAATGAATGAGGTAAATTCATTGCTAACACTGGTGGAGAGTACATCGTGGGTTACGATTTTAAATGAAAAGGCCATCATTAGCTGGGATACGCTGATTGCTATTCCTATTGCCGGAAAGGAACGCTACAAGAGAGCGTTTATATTGAGGCAAAAAGGAATTTATCAAAAGAAGGCGGCTAATTTATTTATTGAAGAGCTGAGTAAGATACTCTGGTAAATTGATACGCATTGGCGAAATATTGAGACGGATTGATTACTTAATCAGGTTCATATTGCCTTACTTTGTTTTATAACCATATATAAATTAAGAAGATGCGTAAACAATTAATAACAGTTGTACTCTTTTACTTGTGCAATTTAAGTTTGGGTTTAGCCCAGGTTTCTCAAGTAAACACTCAGAAGTTTGACCGGAAATCGGGGGTGACTGCAACATACAGTCAAAGTATTTTGAAAATAACCTGGCCCGCAGGAAGTAATAATTACGGGCAGGTTGACCTTAACATGGAGAAGGGAAAGCCGTTGTTTAGTCGCCTGCTTATCGGCGAAGCAAAGAAGGCTAAATTGGTTTCGACAGATCTTGATCCAAGCTTTTTGCTTACCATTGGTAAAAGGGATTTGATATCGCAAAATGGATGGAACATCTTCTTTGATAAGGTTCCTCAGAAAAAATATAAGACCTATAATGTAGAACTGGAAAAATCGACTGCGACGGTAAAAACGATAGGCAGCAGAACGGTGGTGACCATTTCATCGTTAAAAGCTGACCGTTTTTCTGGTGATCTGGAGATTACTTTTTACAATGGGAGTCCGATGTTTAACATCGCGGCAGTGATGGCTACCAAAATAGATTCGACGGCTATTGTATACGATGCGGGTTTAATTAACAGATCGGCAAGCTGGAAAAACATAGCCTGGATAAATACAGGAGACAGTTTGCAGACTGCAAATGCCGTTAGTGCCGATAGTTCAAAAAACATAGCTGTAAAATACCGTACCATAGCCGCAAAGGGAAAGGAAGGCGTTTTGGCGATATTTCCTGCACCTCACCAATACTTTTATCCTTTAGATGAGGCCTTTAACCTGAAGTTTACCTGGTATGGCAACAACTACCGGAAAATGACTGATGGATATGGTATTGGGATTCGTCAGGATTTAGAGGGCGATAGAAGGTTTGTGCCCTGGTTTAATGCACCACCTGATACTAAACAGCGCTTAAATTTCTTTTGCCTGCTTAGTGCAGCGGATGAAAGCGCCGCCTTTACTGAGGTAAAGAAGTTTACAAATAATGATACGTATGTTAAACTGCCAGGCTATAAAACCATGTCGAGCCATTTTCATAATGAGTTTATTATGAAAGTAGTATTGGCAAATAAGCCAATTCCTGAAGTTCCAGATTTTGTTACGGTGTTTAAGAATACGGGGATAGACATTGTGCATTTGGCAGAGTTTCATTATACGGCACATCCTAAAGGACCGGATGAAACGAGGTTGAAAGAGTTGGATGCGCTTTTTGAACAGTGTAAACGACTGTCGGACAATAAACTTCTTTTACTACCAGGTGAAGAGCCTAATGAGTTTTTTGGAGGTCACTGGTTAGCACTTTTCCCTAAGCCTGTGTATTGGATCATGTCGCGCAAGAAGGAAGCTCCTTTTACTGAAAATCATCCTAAATATGGTAAGATATATCATATTGGGGATAAAGATGACATGCTGAAACTGCTTGAGGAAGAGAAGGGATTGGCCTGGACAGCACATGCACGCACAAAGGGATCTGTTAACGCACCGGATGTGTACAAAGATGAGACATTTTTTAAATCAGATCATTTTATGGGCGCAGCATGGAAAGCAATGCCTGCAGATTTGTCGCAACCAAAACTGGGGAATCGGGTATTGGATTTGATGGACGACATGAACAACTGGAATTTGAAAAAGACGGTGATTACTGAAGCGGATCTTTTTACGATAACACCGGAAAATGAGATGTACGCACATTTAAATGTAAACTACCTGATGATGGATGCTTTACCTGAATTTAACAAAGGCTGGCAACCGGTATTGGATGTGATGCAGCAGGGTAAATTTTTTGCGAGTACTGGAGAGGTTTTAATTCCTGAACTGACTATAAATGGAAAGCGTTCGGGTGAAACAATCGCGCTGGATAAGTTGGGTTTTGCAAATGTTAAGCTTAAACTAAACTGGACCTTTCCAATGAATTTTGTAGAGATCATATCGGGTGATGGCAATAAGGTGTACAGAGAGAAGGTAGATCTTACTAAAACGAAGGCCTTTGGGTCTGAGCTGCTGCAGTTTAAAACTAAACTGAGTAACAGAACATGGGTGAGGGTAGAGGCGTGGGATATAGCAGCAAATGGAGCTTTTAGCCAGACTTTTTATATTAAACATTAAACCAAAACTACAATACACACACATGCGAATTAATAATTTGTTTTATACACTATGTATAGGTGGGATAACCATGTTAACTGGTTTGGCACTTGATACAAATGCACAGGTTAGTGCCAATCAAAATCCTTATAAAGAATTGCCATTGGGAGCAATTAAACCACAAGGCTGGTTAAGGGAGATGTTGATCAGACAGAAGGATGGAGCAACAGGTAATCTGGATAAGCTTTATCCGGTTGTGATGAACGAGAGAAATGGATGGCTTGGCGGAGATGGCGATCAGTGGGAGCGAGGGCCGTATTGGATAGATGGACTTTTGCCGCTCGCTTATCTTTTGGATGATAAAGCACTTATTGCTAAAACAAAACCCTGGGTAGAATGGGCGATTAAAAGTCAGCAGCCGGATGGGTATTTTGGGCCCACTAAAGACTATAGTTATGAGCGCGGTATGCAACGCGATAACAGCAAAGACTGGTGGCCAAAAATGGTAATGCTTAAGGTACTTAAACAGTACTATTCTGCTACAGGCGATAAAAGAGTGATCACATTGATGACTAATTACTTTAAGTATCAGCTAAAAGAATTGCCATCTAAACCGCTTGATCATTGGTCTTTTTGGGCGCGTTATCGTGGAGGTGACAACCTTCAGGTGATTTACTGGTTATATGATATTACCGGGGATAAGTTCCTTTTAGATCTTGGAGAACTAGTGCATAAACAAACATTTGATTATACCAATGCCTTTTTAAATACAGACATGTTATCTACTTTTGGAAGCATCCACTGTGTTAATCTGGCTCAGGGAGTGAAAGAACCTATTATTTATTATCAGCAGCATCGTGATAATAAATATCTGGAAGCTACAGATAAAGGTCTTAAAGACATTCGCATACAAAATGGGGTCGCTCATGGCTTATATGGCGGAGATGAAGACCTGCACGGAAACAATCCAACACAAGGGTCGGAACTTTGCAGTGCGGTAGAGATGATGTTTAGTTTGGAAAGTATGCTGGAGATTACCGGTAAAATTAATTATGCTGATCATCTTGAAAAGATCGCATTTAATGCCTTACCTGCACAGGTGTCGGATGATTTTATGGATCGCCAATACTATCAGCAGGCAAACCAGGTTATGGTTACCAGACATACCCGCAATTTTAATCAAGACCATAGTGGAACGGATCTGTGTTATGGTTTACTTACTGGGTATCCATGCTGTACCTCTAATATGCATCAGGGATGGCCAAAGTTTGCACAAAACCTTTGGTATCAGACGGCAGATAAAGGGATAGCCGCCTTGGTATATTCTCCAAGTGAAGTTAAAACCACCGTTGGCAACGGCGTGGAAGTAAACTTTAAAGAGGAAACAAATTATCCTTTTGAGGAGCAGATCAAATTTACGCTTAGCATGGCTAAAAAAGTAAAATCAGCTACTTTTCCTTTTCATCTTCGGATACCTGAATGGTGCAAAAAAGGGTCGGTAAAAATTAATGGACAGGTGTTTAAAGAAGCTGCTGGCAACCAGATCGTTAAAATAGAACGTGAATGGAAGTCGGGCGATGTGGTTGAATTGGAATTGCCAATGCACGTATATAAAAATAGTTGGTATGAAAATTCAGTGTCAGTAGAACGTGGTCCAATTACCTATGCTTTAAAAATGAAGGAAGAAGTAACCAGGGTTAAAAATGATAAAGACCCTATAGAATATGGAAATTATTATGATGAGATAAGGTCATCTTCACCATGGAACTATGGGTTGATTGAGACGCCTGACAACAAACTTGATGAGCAATATAAGGTGGAGAAAACCGGGGTGGTTTCCAATTATCCATGGAACCTTAAGAATTCACCAATTGCAATTAAAACAAAGGGTAAAAGAATTCCTTCGTGGCAGCTGTATAATGAAATGACAGGACCAATTCCGTATAGTTTTGTGTATGGTATAGAGACCTCCTTAGAAGAAGAAATTACGCTTGTGCCTTATGGCTGTACCAGTTTGAGGATTTCGCAGTTTCCAATGGTTCAGAGAAAGTAAGACTGTCAGCAACAATTGAGCTGTTATAAAAGTGTTTTTCTTAAGCGAGATATTTTTGTAACAGCTTTTCCAACTCCTGAGGAAAAAGTGGTTTCTTTAAAAGTTTAATCACATATGGATTAGCCTCAGCCTTTTTAATATCACCAAAATCCAGAGTCGACGAAAGTATTGCGATTAAGCATTTATCTTTTACAACTGCCGGGAATTTCTTGTAGATTTCTAAAAATTCAAACCCGTCCATCTCGGGCATTTGTATGTCCAGCAAAATAAAATCGGGTAGATTTGCTACATCGTCGATATGTTTGTTTAGATAAGACAGGCCTTCTTCGCCAGAGTGACATAGAATCGTCTCGTCAAACAATTTAGAGATTGAAATGATTTTTGAGTTTATTTTAAGATCCACCTCATTATCATCCACCAGCATTACTTTTTTGTACTTACTTAACATTAGGGATTGTAATTTTAAAAGTTGTTCCTTCTGCAGTATTTGAACTTACAGATATCTTTCCATTAATCTTGTTGAGCGCTTCTTTCACAATAAATAAACCTAAACCACTACCATGATTGATCTTGCTTTTAAAGAACTGTGTGAAAATCTTTTCCAGATGTTCATTTAATATGCCCATCCCATTATCAGCAATGGTAATTTCTACTGCTGCCGGGCCGACATTAACATTGATATCTACTTTTTTATTCTTCTCATCTTCTTTTTGATATTTGATAGCATTAGATATCAGATTACCCAATATCACTTCTATCCTGAAAACGTCTCCATAAAAAGGAATATCCTGTTTAATATTTACATGAAAATGGGTGTCTCTATCACTATAAGAATAAAGTTCAATCAGTTCATTTATAAGGGTTGAAAAATTTACAGGTGTATGTTTGGCAACGGTTTTATTGTTTTTATAATATTGCAGTGTTTTTTGGATATAGTAATCCAGTTTATTAGAGCAGGTTTCTATTAAGCCCCAGTATTCGCCGCTAGAATTAAAAAGGCCTTCCATTTTTACCAGGTTCACTATACCCATTGCCGAAACAAGGGGAGCTCTTAATTCATGAGATATGCTATAGATGAACCTGTTTAGTTCATCATTGGTTTTCTCTAACTCGATAATTTTATTTCTTAAATCTATTTTTGCTTTGTAAGCGTCGTAAGCATTCTTTATGGAATTATGAAGTTCCAAATCATTCCAGGGCTTAGTGATGTATCTATAAATGTCGCCATGATTAATGGCATCTGCCAATGCTTCTATATCAGTGTAACCA
>NZ_CAMLHF010000144.1 GCF_946479715.1 uncultured Pedobacter sp.
TTGGAAACAGAGGCAATGGATCCGGTAAGCGTCGCTTTCTTTTGGGTACCATACCCCACTACCACCACTTCTCCAAGGCTGTTACCGCTATCGGAAAGTATAATGTTTAATGGTCCGATGTTTGTAACCTGCACTTCTTTAGGTTCAAAGCCAACAAAGGAAATCAACAGAGAAGAACCTGTGGGAACGGAGATAGAAAACTCTCCGTTATTGCCTGCTGAAGTTCCTCCTGAACTTCCTTTCACTTTTATTGCGGCGCCAATTAGAGGCCCGCCGGCGGCATCCGTAACCTTACCTTTTACGGTAATGTTCTGCGCATATGTATAGGTTGTAATACAACATGCGAGTAAGAAAAATAGTAGTCTTTTCATACTTAGTTTTTGTTTAATATTTGGTTTATTTAAACACTAAGTAATCCGATAGCCTTAAAAAAGGCTTAAAAATGTCTTAGTTGAAGAAAAAATCTTAGAAAAAATTTCATATTCCACATAGAGGCTATATTGGAGGGGGATTTGCCAAATTTGCGTATCTTAGCAAGACCAGATATGACTATGGGATTAAAATTCTACCTGACTTGTTTTGCCTTTCTCTTTATAGCTCCGAAGATCACAAATGCACAATATTATGGCCTGTGTTTTACGGGACATGAAACCATACAGGAAAAAAGAACGGGGTTGGACCTGAGCGCTGCTGATCCGCTATGTTTCAATAATACTTTTGAGCTGTCGTTCGATTTTTCTTTTATGACAGGACATACTGATTACTTTGGTTATATATTCCGGATTGTTGACCAGGAAAAACGAAACATAGACCTGATATACGATAAAAGTCTGGAGGCAAAAAACCACCTTAAGCTGGTTATAGGTGATAAAATGTCGAACATTGAGTTCGACATAAAACTGGACAAGCTGTTTAAAAACTGGTACAACATAAAGCTTAAGTTTGATCAGGAAAATCAGGAACTGATTCTTACTGCCGATGGCAAAGTTTATCGTGAAAAAATACCCCTAAAAAAGAATTGTTACAGGATCAGCTTTGGTGCCAATAATTATAAGGAACATGAAGTGAAGGACGTTCCGCCAATGAAGATCAAAGAAATAAAAATTACTGAGGATGATAAACTAACCCATCACTGGCCATTAAATGAATATACCGGGTTAATTGCAACCGAAAAGATTAAAGGAAAAAATGCCGGAGTGATTAATCCGAACTGGATTAGAAAAATGCACATTGAATGGGAGCTCGTTAAATCTGCTGATGTTGCAGGATCAGCAAGTGTTGCCTTTGATGCTGATCGGGAACAGGTATTTGTAGTAACCGAAAAATCACTACAGACTTACGATGTAAAAACTGAAAAAACAAGTATCGTCGATTACAAATCAGGATTGCAGCCAATGCTCTATGGAAATCAATCCATTTATCAAAACGAACCAGGCCTGTTAAATTTCTATGTAGACTTTTCGCTAATGAGCGGGTTCAATTTTAGCAACAGCACATGGGATAGCAAGTATACAGGCGAAAACGTACCTACAAATTTCTGGCATTTAAACAAGTTCTATTCTGCAACGGATAACAGTCTGTATTTCATTGGTGGCTACGGACATTATAATTATAAACGAGATGTTCAGCGCTATCATTTTAAAGACAAAAAGCTAAGTTCAGTTAAAACAAGCGGAGATTTCACACCACGTTACCTTGCCGCTTTGGGTGCTACAAAAAATGGAGCTTACATACTTGGAGGATATGGAAGTACCACTGGTCAGCAGATTTTGAATCCAAAAAACCTCTATGACCTCAACTTTTATGATGTTGAACACAAAACCTTCAAAAAGTTATTTGAACTTAATCCCGGAAAGGAGGAGTTCGCTTTCGCAAACTCCATGGTTATTGATGAGAAAGAGCAATCTTATTATGCACTCACCTTTGTAAACCACATCTTTAATTCTTCTTTAGGAATGATTAAAGGCTCGCTTAAAAATCCCTCCTATGAATTTGTAGGAAGCCGCATCCCCTATACTTTCCACGATATATATTCTTTTGCCGATTTGTATTATTGTAAGGTTAGCAAAAAGTTTGTAGCCGTATTGCTTTACTATGATCAGAAAACGAACAGCTCATCAGTTAAAATCTATACTTTACACGCCCCTCCCGAAATACAGCTGGCAACACACACTACCCCATCCCATTTTAGGGTAAACTGGTATATGGTGATTTCAGGAGTTCTACTTCTGGGTATCTTGTATTTAGTGTATAAACGTATCCGAAATAGAAAGACTTTACAAGCTTCGTCTATTAAAGAACACGCAATAAAACTTCAAGAACCTGAGCCGGTAAACATAAAACAAGAAAATACGGACGTACCTGATGATATAAGAAATACGATGTTCCTGTTTGGTGACCTTCAGTTGTTCGACCGAGAAGGAAAGGACATCACCAAGCTATTTACACCGGTAATAAAAGAGCTTTTCCTGCTTATACTATTGTTCACTATACGCTGGGGAAGAGGTGTTAGTTCGGAAAAACTGGAAGAGATTTTATGGGCGGACAAATCGGTTGGCAGTGCCAGAAACAACAGGTCTGTGAGTATTGCAAAACTAAAACTGCTTCTGGAAAGTATGGACAGCTGTGAGATCTCCAAAGAAACAGGTTACTGGAAAATGCTGATAGATTACGATAAGATCAGAATAGATTATAAAGAATACCTGAACATTGTTAAGAGCAAAACCGACATCAGCAAAATTAAGATCATGGCTCTGACAAAAATTGTATCCAGGGGTGGATTTCTTTCAAATGCAGAATACAGCTGGCTGGATCCTTTGAAGTATGAAATTTCAAACGAGATCATCGATACTTACCTCCATATGGCGGCAAGTATGAAGATCTCGGATGATCCTGAATTTTTGATCTCTTTAGCGGATTGTGTATTTAACTTTGATCCGGTAAATGAAGAAGCCATGGCAATTAAATGCCAGGCTCTTGTATTTTTAGGTAAGCACTCTCTGGCTAAATCTATATTTGAGAACTTCAATAAAGAATATAAAGCCATTTATGCCGAAAGCTTTAATAAAACCTTTCAGGAAATACTGGGGTAATGATTACTTGCCGTAGTTATAGTTCGGCTTACTTCCCATAGTAATTTTAAGCGTGCCGCCATTCATAATATCGGCATGCTGTAAATAGCTTTTCTCATATTTTTTCCCGTTTAATAGAATGCTTTGGATATAAATATTTTTGTCGCTATTGTTTACAGATTCAACAATGAATTTTTTACCACCCTCTAAATTAATTGTGGCTCTGTCAAATAGTGGACTTCCGATGGCATAAGTTCCAGATGCCGGAAATACAGGATAGAACCCTAAAGATGAAAATACATACCATGCTGACATTTGCCCGCAATCTTCATTTCCAATAACACCATCTGGGCGATCGTGATACATTTCTTTTAAAATATGCCTTACTTTTTCAGCTGTTTTCCATTGCTGCCCGCCGTAGTTGTACAGATAAGGAATGTGGTGTCCAGGCTCATTTCCATGAGCATACTGACCAATCAGACCCGTCATGTCCTCCAGCCCTCCCTCGTCCTGAAATGGAAGTGTAAAAAATTGATCAAGTCGCTCATTAAAGGCTTTCTTACCGCCAAGTAAGCCGATTAAACCATTGACATCCTGAGGAACAAGCCAATTGTATTGCCAGGCATTTCCTTCTGAGTAAAGTACGTTTTTGCTTTTGAAAGGATCAAAGCCAGGCGTCCAGCTACCGTCTAATAGTTTTCCTTTAAAGAATTTATCAGCCTGATCAAAATATAGCTTGTAGTTCTCAGCACGTTTTTTGAAGTTGTTATACTCCGGTGTCTTTCCCATCTTTTGTGCCATCAGAGCGATGCTTCCATCACCAATAGCATACTCCATTCCTTTGGCTGTTGAAGCCCCTTCTTTATCACTTGGGATTACCTGAAGATTCTTCGCATACTCCAGACCAAGTAAATTCACTTCGGAACTATTCTTTAAAGCTTCAAAAGCCTTTTCACCATCAAATTTTATCCCCTTAAGATAAGCCTCGGCAACAATCTGTCTGCTGGCCATACCAACCATTGTTCCTGTTTCATTTCCCATAAGATGCCAGATCGGTAAGTGCCCCTGCTGATCATAAATGGCCAGCATTGAATTTATCATATCAGCAGCACGTTTAGGTTGGGTAAGTACATATAGGGGATGAGCTGCCCGATAGGTATCCCAAGTTGAAAAAACACTGTAATTAGCGAATGTGGTGCTTTTATATACTTTTTTATCGGCTCCCAGATAATCGCCATTATGGTCATTGAACAAAGATGGGTTGATCATTGTGTGATACATTGCTGTATAAAAGATCTTCTTTTCTGCGGTGTTTTTAGATTCAACTGTAAGTTTTGACAATTCCTTGTTCCACTTATCATCAGCTTGTTTTACGATCTGTTCGAAGTTCCATTCTGGGATTTCTGCAGTGATATTCTCAAGTGCATTTTCTGAACTTACAGGTGATATGCCAACCTTAAGTTCTAAAAGCGCGGGCGCCTGATCAAAATTAAAGAGACCCTTTACGGCTTTATCTGTCGCTGTTTTACCTTGCAAAAGCGTATTGTTATTGTATAATGCAAAGTTTTTTATGGCAACTGATGATTTTATAGCAAAATAGATCCATTGGTCTTTAGCCCAGCCTGAGGATTTACGATAACCTTTGAATGTAAAATCATCTACCTGTTCAATATGGGTATCGGTAGATTGATCATTAATGCCCTCCTTTAAATCGATGATCACGTGTGCTTCTTTTCCTGCAACAAAATGATATCGATGATAAGCCACCCTTTCGGAGGCGGTTAACTCTACATTGACGCCGTTTGCCAGTTTTACTGAATAAAAACCTGGTTTTACTTGTTCATCCTTATGGGAAAAAAGTGAAGCATAGCCACTTCCGGGAACTTTTTCCTGACCCTTATCTGTTTTAAGGTCTCCTGTGTAAGGCATGATGGCAATGTCGGAAAGATCGCCTATTCCCGTACCACTTAAATGGGTTTGCGCAAAGCCTCTGATTACACTATCCTGATAGTTGTATCCGGAACACCAGTCCCAGCCCTTATAAAAATTGTCGGGGCCAACCTGTACGCCCCCGAAAGGGACACTGGCTCCAATAAAAACGTGACCGTGTGAGCCCGATCCAATAAATGGATCTACAAAATCGGTTAGCTTTTGACTGTTTTTGCTTTGTGCACTGACTGCATCCGTTATTCCGAAAAGGGCAAGGACTATACAAATACTAAATTTCGTTCTCGTTCTGCAATAAAAAAAATTCATGAATTCTAATTGATGGTTTATTAATGGTTTACATTTGGTGAACTACACAAATAAAGCATCGGGGATTAATTACATCATAATAAATCCTTAATTGTAATAGAATAATGAAAAAGTTTTAATGGTTATTAAGTTATTCTGGCAATGTTAAAGAAAACGTAGCCATATTATCCACACTATCGTCATGTGAATTCGGGTAGGTTTTGCCATCTCTTTTAAAACCAGCCATCTTTAAAACTTTTACTGAACTGATATTATTTGCCGAAGGGAAAGCCGTTATAGTTTTTATTTTCAATTCTTCAAATCCGTACTTTATCACAGCGGCAATGGCCTCTCTCATAAATCCTTTTCCCTGAAAATCGGGAAGCAGCTCGTAACCGATCTCAGCAATGGCATTTTCAGTATCAAAATTCCAGAGGCAGATAGTTCCGATTAAAGAAGGGCTGTCAAGTAATGAAATTGCCCAATAAATACTGGCATTGTTCTCTATAAGTTTTCCAATCTTATAAATATGAGCCATGGCATCCTCTATACCGGTAGAAGGTGTTCTGCCAGTCATGGCTGCAATTTTCGGATCAGATCTCAATGCATGAATTTGCAAGGCATCTTGTGCAGATAATTCTCTGAGTACCAGACGGGAGGTCTTTATAACAGGGAAAATAGAAAAATCAAGGTTTTTCATAGATAAATAGGGATGTAGGATTATATTAATAACTGCGAAAATGCAAATTTATTTTCTTTCAATAATATGTTCCACTAAATGGGCGCTTTCCACGAACAGGGTACAACTGAGCTAATAACCAAGGATCTGCCAAACCACAACAAGATGGCACCAAACTGTTTAAAAGCTTTAAACAACACTTCAATTTCTCATTCTAATAACTTAACTTTGCATCCTTAATTTTTGGAGATACTTGATTGATGTATAGGGAATTTAAACAGTTAGAACTAGCGAAAATAGGAAAAGAGATACTTGATTTTTGGAAAGCGGAGAACATCTTTGAGAAAAGCATTTCGACCCGCTCAAAATCAAACCCATTTACTTTTTACGAAGGGCCGCCTTCTGCAAATGGAATGCCTGGTATTCACCACGTGATGGCGCGTGCTATTAAGGATATTTTCTGCCGTTATAAAACTATTAAAGGATTTCAGGTAAAAAGAAAAGCAGGATGGGATACTCACGGACTTCCTGTAGAACTGGGAACTGAAAAGGAACTTGGCATCACCAAAGAAGATATAGGCAAAACCATTTCAATTGAAGAGTATAACGAAGCTTGCAAAAGAACCGTAATGCGCTATACAGATGTATGGAACGACCTTACTGAGAAAATGGGCTATTGGGTAGATATGGATGATCCGTATATAACCTATAAGTCGAAATATATGGAATCGGTTTGGTGGCTTTTGAAACAGATCTACGATAAAGGTTTATTATATAAAGGCTATACCATCCAACCTTACTCTCCAAAAGCGGGAACAGGATTAAGCTCACATGAGGTAAATCAGCCGGGAGCTTATCGTGATGTAACCGACACTACTATAGTTGCCCAGTTTAAATCATTACCTGATACGTTACCTGCTTTCCTGAATGGGTTTGGAGATATCCATTTCATGGCATGGACAACAACACCATGGACTTTGCCTTCGAACACAGCACTGACAGTAGGTCCAAAAATAGATTATGTACTGGTAAAAACCTTTAATCAGTATACTTACCTTCCTGTAAATGTAATCTTAGCCAAGAACCTGGTAGGGAAACAGTTTAATAAAATATACTTTGAAAGCACTGCTGAGGAAGATTTCAGTAATTTCAAAGAAGGTGACAAAAAGATCCCTTATCAGATTTTAACGGAGTGTAAAGGCTCAGACCTGGTAGGCGTTAAATATGAACAACTTTTACCTTATACCTTACCATACCAAAATCCGGAAAATGCTTTCCGTGTGATCTCTGGAGATTTTGTGACCACAGAGGATGGTACAGGTATTGTACATACAGCGCCAACCTTTGGTGCAGATGATGCTAAAGTAGCTAAAGAAGCAATACCTGAGGTGCCTCCTATGCTGGTTTTGGATGAGAATGGATCTCCGGTTCCATTGGTAGACTTGCAGGGAAGATTTACTACTCACGTAGGTGATCTGGCAGGAAAGTATGTAAAAAATGAATATTATAACGAAGGTGATGCTCCTGAGAAATCAGTAGACGTAGAAATTGCCATCCGTCTGAAAGAAGAAAATAAAGCATTTAAGGTAGAGAAGTATGTTCACAGTTACCCACACAGCTGGAGAACTGACGAGCCGCTATTATATTACCCTTTGGATTCCTGGTTCATCAAAGTAACTGACATTAAGGACAGAATGTTTGATTTGAATGAGACCATCAACTGGAAACCAAAGTCTACAGGCGAAGGCCGTTTTGGAAACTGGTTAAAAAATGCGAACGACTGGAACCTTTCGCGCTCTAGATATTGGGGTATTCCCTTGCCAATCTGGAGAACCGAAGACAAAAAAGAAGAAATATTAATTGGCTCTGTTGAAGAGCTATACAATGCCATAGAAAAGTCGATAGAAACCGGCTTTATGAAAGAAAATCCTTTTAAAGGATTTGAAATCGGCAACATGTCTGAAGCTAATTATGATTTGGTAGACCTGCATAAGAATGTAGTGGACGAGATTATATTGGTTTCACCTTCGGGAAAACCTATGAATCGTGAAAGTGACTTAATCGATGTATGGTTTGACTCTGGTGCAATGCCTTACGCACAATGGCATTATCCTTTTGAAAATAAGGATAAGATTGATGAGCAAAAAGACTTCCCTGCTGATTTTATAGCAGAAGGAGTTGACCAGACTCGTGGATGGTTCTATACTTTACACGCTATTGGAGCATTGGTTTTTGATAAAATTGCGTATAAAAACGTAGTTTCAAATGGATTAGTGCTCGACAAAAATGGACAAAAAATGTCTAAACGATTGGGCAATGCAGCTGATCCGTTTAAGACATTGGAAGAGTACGGCCCGGATGCTACGCGCTGGTATATGATATCAAATGCAAACCCATGGGACAACTTAAAGTTCGACATTGAGGGAATTGCAGAGGTACGCCGTAAATTCTTTGGAACACTTTATAACACCTATGCTTTCTTTGCATTATATGCAAATATTGACAAGTTTGAAATAGACCAGAATAATCTGACCCCGGTTGCTGAACGCAGTGAGCTTGACAGATGGATCCTATCGCTACTGCAAACATTAATTGCAGAGGTGGATGAAAGCTATGCTGCTTATGAGCCTACTAAAGCTGCAAGAGCAATTCAGTCATTTGTGGATGAGCACTTGAGTAACTGGTATATCCGTTTATCACGTCGCCGTTTCTGGAAGGGCGAAATGACTGCAGATAAGAAAGCTGCGTATGAAACTTTATACGCTTGTTTAACCAGTATCTCGCAACTGATGTCGCCTATAGCTCCTTTCTTTGCTGACTGGTTATTCCAGAATTTAACTGCAGGAGACGCGGCTAATAATGTTGAATCTGTACACCTTGCCTTACTTAAAGAAGCGGATCAGAGCTTGATTGACACAGAACTTAATGAACGTATGCATCTGGCGCAAGATATATCATCGATGGTATTGTCGCTGCGTAAAAAAACAAGCATCAATGTTCGTCAGCCTTTGGCCAAAATCCTGATCCCGGTACTGGATAATAAATTTGCTGAAAGGGTTGAATTAGTTAAAGAATTAATCCTTTCAGAAACGAATATTAAGGATATTGAGTATATTACCGACACTGCTGGCTTCATTACCAAAAAGATCAAACCTAACTTTAAAGCCCTGGGCCCTAAGGTTGGTAAAGACATGAAAATGGTTGCCGAAGTGGTAAACAACTTGACACAGGAACAATTAAGTCAGTTTGAAAATGAAGGGAAATATCAAATTACTGGCACTAATTATGTTATCGAGTTGAGCGACGTTGAGATCATTGCTGAAGATATACCAGGATGGCAGGTAACTAATATGGGTAACTTAACTGTTGCTCTTGATGTTACGATAACTGACGAACTGAAACAGGAAGGATTATCACGTGAACTAATTAACAGAATTCAGAATTTAAGAAAAGAACTTAATTTCGAAGTTACAGATAGAATTACTGTGACTTTACAAAACCATAATTTAGTAGCTGCAGCTGTAGCTCAAAATAAAACATACATTTGCTCGGAAATTTTAGCAGATGAGGTTAAATTAACAGAAAGTTTAGATAATGGAAACAAAATAGTAATCGATGATGTTGAGTTACAAATTTCGATTGCCAAACAATAATTATTATGGAAAAAGCTACAAAAACAAGGTACTCTGACAGTGAACTTCAAGAATTTAAAGAATTGATTCAGGAAAAATTACGTATGGCCAGAGAAGAGTTTCTTGATTTAACGAACTCTCTAAGCAGTCCTAATTCTAACGGAACAGAAGATACTTCTGGTACTTACAAAACGCTTGAAGATGGTTCTGCAACTCTTGAAAAAGAACAATTAAACCAGCTGGCTGCACGTCAGAAAAAATTCATTGAGAATTTAGAGGCTGCATTGGTGCGTATTGAGAATAAAACTTATGGTATCTGCAGAGAAACAGGCAAACTGATTCAGAAAGAACGTTTACGCGCTGTACCACACGCAACTTTAAGCATGGAAGCTAAACTGAAGCAGTCGTAATGAAAGGCTATACAAAACCTTTATTAATAATTTTCCTGGTTTTGCTTGCTGATCAGGTTTTAAAAACCTGGATCAAGACCAATATGTTTATGGGTCAGGAGTTCAAGATCATTGGCAATTGGTTTATTATTCATTTTACGGAAAATAACGGGATGGCGTTTGGACTTGAGTTTGGCGGGGAGTTTGGTAAGCTTGCCTTATCATTATTCAGAATAGCAGCCGTTGCCGGTATCGGTTATGGATTACACTACCTGATCCAAAGGAAATACCATCGTGGCCTTATTTTAAACGTGGCATTGATATTTGCGGGTGCACTAGGAAATATTATAGATTCAGTACTGTATGGCGTAATATATGGTTATGCGGGATGGTTCCATGGACGAGTGGTAGATATGTTCTATTTCCCTATCTGGGAAGGTCATTTTCCTTCGTGGTTTCCAATATGGGGCGGAGAAGATTTTATCTTTTTCAGACCTGTATTTAATATTGCAGACGCGGCCATCTCGGTTGGTGTAATCATCATACTTGTGTTCCAGAAGACTTATTTTAAGGAAGAATTTAAAGAAGAAATTGGCCCTAATAATGAGATAGTTGAAGAATAATTTTATGATTTGTGCTAATGATTTGTGGAATTGGTATGGTAATTTCATCTAACTATTAAATACACAAAAGAAAAACATTTATCATTATGAAAAAGTTATTAACCCTTGCCTTCGTTTCCTTATTAAGTATAAGCGCTATGGCTCAACAAGTAGATTTAAGAAAAAAGATCAGCGTTAGTGGTTCTGCAGAAACCGAAGTTACTCCAGACATTATTTACATTAGTATCTCTTTAAAAGAATATTTAAAGGATAACAACAGTAAGAAAAAAGTGGAGATCACAACTTTGGAAAGCCAATTGTATGCTGCGGTTCAAAAAGCAGGTATTGACAAAGAAAACCTAACTATCAACAACTTATCAAGCTATGCTATAGTTACAGAGAAAAAGAAAAATCCTGATTATCTGGCCAGCAAACAGTATCGCTTAAAAGTATCTGATTTGAATAAATGGAACGACATTATTGGTTCTATTGATCCTAAAGGAATCGCTTATACCAATGTTGACAGTTATGATTATTCAAAAATTGAAACACTTAAGAAAGAACTGAAAATTAAAGCACTCCAAGCTGCTAAAGAAAAAGCATCTTACCTGGTTGAAGCCCTTGGGGATAAATTAGGTAGTGTAATTGATATTCAGGAAGTGAACAATGAACAATATCCACAGCCAATGTATCGTAATGTGATGATGATGAAAGCTGAAAGTGCTGATATGGCAGGAGCTGCTGCACCGGAGATTGACTTCAAAAAAATAAAACTGAACTATATAATGAATACAGTATTCGAAATTAAATAGTAGTAGTGACTACTTGAGTATACAGTTTTAAGAAAATACCTTTAAAAAACCTATCAATAACTTTTGGTAGGTTTTTTGTTATTTAGATAATATCACAAAATTCAAATCGTATGAAAAGATTAATTTACTCTTTAGTGCTAGTTTTCACATTGGCAATCAGCGCAAACACAGTTTCTGCAGCAGGAAAGACAGACAAGATTAAAACTGAGATGACTGCCGAGCAGCAAATTCAGCTAAAACAGATCACTGACCGTGTTCAGGAGATCCGTTCAATGGACAAATCTCAGTTGTCAAAAACTGAGAAGAAAGAGTTACGTAAAGAATTGAGAGGATTGAAAAAACAAGCAAATGCGTTAGGTGGCGGTGTTTACCTTTCTGTTGGTGCAATCATCATCATTATTTTATTATTAATTCTTATTCTATAGAATACCTTATTTACATCTACCTATAAAAAAAGCTTCCCAATTGGGAAGCTTTTTCTGTTTATGGGGTTTTGTCTTATTTAATCAATGTATTCAAAACCTGTATATTTTACCAAAGCTTCTGGAATTTTAATTCCTTTTTCGGTTTGGTTATTTTCCAGAATAGCGGCAACAATACGAGGTAGTGCCAGTGCACTTCCATTTAATGTATGTGCCAACTGTGTTTTACCAGAAGCACCTTTAAATCTTAACTTAAGTCTGTTACTTTGGTATGTTTCAAAGTTAGATACTGAAGATACCTCTAACCAGCGTTGTTGTGCGGCGCTCCATACTTCCATGTCGTAAGTCATTGCAGAGGTAAAGCCCATATCGCCACCACATAAACGTAAAACACGATAGTGGAGACCTAGCTCCTGAAGTAATGACTGAACATAAGCGCTCATGTCTTCAAGAACATCATAAGATTTATCTGGATGTACAACCTGTACTATTTCAACTTTATCGAACTGATGCAAGCGGTTTAACCCACGTACATGCGCGCCATATGACCCTGCTTCTCTACGAAAACAAGGTGTATATGCTGTGTTTTTTATAGGAAGTTCTTCTTCCTTTAAAATCACATCACGATAAAGATTGGTTACAGGCACCTCAGCTGTTGGGATAAGATATAGATTATCTACTCCTGCATGGTACATTTGTCCTTCTTTATCTGGTAGCTGTCCGGTACCAAAGCCTGAGGCTTCGTTAACTAAGTGCGGTACTTGCATTTCTCGATAGCCCTTTTCTGTTGCGTGGTCTAAAAAGAAATTAATAAGTGCTCTTTGCAAACGCGCGCCCTTACCTTTGTATACAGGGAAACCTGCACCGGTTATTTTTGTACCAAGCTCAAAATCTATAATATCATATTTAGCAGTCAATTCCCAGTGTGGCAGCGCACCTTCTGGCAAATCGGCAGGATTACCGTGTTCATAAACAACTTCATTGTCTTCAGCTGCACTTCCTTGTTTTACAAGGTGGTGCGGCAAGTTTGGCAGTTGTACAATCAAACCATATAAAGCGTCTTCCACTTCCGTCAGTTGATCTGAAAGATTTTTATGCTCTTCCTTATTTGATGTAGTTTCTGCTTTAAGTACTTCTGCTTCTTCTTTCTTACCGCTACGCATTAGTTCACCAATCTGTTTTGCAGCTGCATTGGCTACGGCCGAAAGGTTATCCAGCGAGGTTTGAACTTGTCTTCGTTCTTCGTCAATTTTAATAATTTCATCAACCAGCTCTGGGTGCTTAAAATTACGTACACTTAGTCCTTCTAAAACTTTCTCTCTATTTTCGCGGATATAGTTAACTTGCAGCATTATTTTATTTTTTAAACAAAGATAATAACTTAACTCGTCATTGCGAACGCAAGTACAATACGAGACCTAAAATTATGGAAGGTAAACTATTTCTTGTGCCCACCCCTATTGGAAATCTTGAAGACATGACCTTCAGGGCAATCCGAATTTTAAAAGAAGCTGATGTGATCCTTGCAGAGGATACCCGTACCAGTGCTCCTATGCTGAAGCATTTCGGTATCGATAAAAAAGCGTATTCACATCACCAACATAATGAACATCAGGCGACTTCAGAAATCATTAAGTTTTTGAAAGAAGGTAAAATGGTAGCTTTGATCTCCGATGCCGGAACACCTGCAATATCTGATCCTGGCTTTTTTCTGGTTCGGGAAGCAATTAAAAATGATTTGGCAGTAGAGTGTTTGCCTGGAGCTACAGCATTTGTACCTGCTCTGGTAAATTCAGGGTTACCTTCTGACTCTTTTGTTTTTGAAGGCTTTTTGCCGGTAAAAAAAGGGCGACAAACACGTTTTAAAAAACTGGCCGAGGAAGAAAGGACAATAGTATTATATGAAAGTCCACACAGACTACTTAAGACCCTTGAGGAATTTGCTCAGTATTTGGGTGCAGATCGTCAGGCATCGGTAAGTCGTGAGTTAACCAAGCTTTATGAAGAAACTGTGAGAGGCACTTTAACCGAAATTAAATCACATTTTGAAAACAATATATTAAAAGGAGAATTCGTAATTTGTATTGCGGGAGCTGAAGAAGTAAAAAAGAAAGCTAAGTATGATCGCGACAATTAGGGTTCAATTTTTGATAGCTGACTACTGAAATTATTATAAGAAATAACATGATATTAATAGATAGATTTTTAAGTGACGAACAGGATCCTAAAGCTGTAGAAAAAGTTTTAGGTAAACTAAATGATATGTTGACCAGCAATGAGGAACTGATTTACATGGCTGTACAAAAAAAGCCGGCAGTAAATCTTTTACCTGATTGTATTGCAGTAAGTAACAAGCGTATCTTCTATTGTGAACCCGGCAATTTTGGGATTACCATGAATTTTAAAGACATTTCCTGGAAGAGCATTAAAGAGGTTTCTTTTAAAGAAGAATTGTTTGGTTCCAAATTCATTTGTGTGCCCTTACATGGCGAAAACATCATTACGGAATACATTCCCAAAGTACAGGCCCGCAAATTATACCAGGCTGCATATGAGCAATTAGAAAGTTTTAAAGAGCAACAAAGACAACTTGATCTTGAAGAAAGAAGATCATCGACGTCACCAGTCACTGTAAATACATTACCTGCTCCAGATCCTGTGGAAGAAGAGGAGCCACAAACGTTCTTTTCTCCGCCTCCTGCTGCGCCCGCAATACTGGTAGAAGAACCAGAAGATGAAACTACATTGAAGCTAAGAAAATTAAAAAGCCTGTACGATAAACACCTTATTACGCAGGAAGAATATGAAGCTAAAAAAGCCGATATTTTAGATAGC
>NZ_CAMLHF010000145.1 GCF_946479715.1 uncultured Pedobacter sp.
TTGAATAAGGCACTCTTGTTAATGTTTTCGTTCATAATATAATGGTTATTTGGTTAGCAAAATCATCTTAAGGGATAGATTAAGTGTTTGGAAATATACAATTAATTTGTTTTTTTAAAAATAGTATATTTTTCATTAAGTGTTATTTATTAAACTTGATCTTTCTAAATATACGTTTCGCCATAATTCCGGATCCTTCTGCATTAGGATGTATTTTATCTGGCATAAGTTCAGGCTTGTCTATCAACAAAACATGCATATCTAAAACCTCCACTTTATTCTCAGTGGCCACATTCATTATTTTTGGGATAATCTGTTTTACAATCACGGGATCCCATATTCCTGCTGTATCTGTTACAAAAGACACTACAGGTAATAGCAATATAATACGTGGATGGGAAGGCAAATCTTTAAAAGATTTAATCATAGCATGGTAGTCCTGCTCATATTCATTTAATCTGGATCTGTTAACCAATTTGCTATCATTTCCACCAAGATCAATAACCACAATATCAGGATTACTCTTTAAAGCTTTCTGATACTCATTGGTTTTGTAATATGGTGAATCCCCGTTTCGCAGAAGCGTACAACCACTTACACCATAGTTTTCTACAGCATAACTGCTTCCCAGATATCTTTGAAGCTGAGCGGGAAAGGAGTTTTGCTCCCTGTTTTCCACCGTTGCACCATAGGTTATACTTGCTCCAATGCAGGCTACTTTAGTAACCGCATTAGCGTTGGTATAAAAGCAAAGTGCAAGTAATAGACTAAATAACATTTTCATCTTTTAAATTACTCGCTAATGAAAGTATATGTTTTACCAGCAGCGGTATCGAAATCATAAAGAATGGTTTCGTTAATGGATGGTTTATTCAGGTTGGCTTTAGCAGATATAACTGGCGTAGCTATTTTATCAATCTGATAAAACTGATTTGGATTATCTCCTTTTGCCGGTTTAAGCGAATTTCCTTTTAGCACATTAGGAACGCGTAAACGACAATTACCACCAAGTTTTGATTTAATGGTAACCTTGCTCAATTTCCCATTTTTCCAGGTGATGTTCTCAATTTCAAAACCTCCGGGGGCCCTTAAGCCACTAATACTTCCATCCTTCCATTCGTCAGGCATTGCCGGAAGCAGTTGGATAGAACCATCATGAGCCTGTAATAACATTTCCGTAATACCTGCAGTGCATCCAAAATTGCCATCAATCTGGAAAGGAGGATGCGCATCAAACAAATTAGGGTAAGTTCCCCCGCCGCTGTTTTCACCACCTTTATTTAATCCTGTAGGCGTAAGCTGGTTTCTAATTAGTTTATAGGCATGATTACCATCCTGTAATCTGGCCCATAGGTTTACCTTCCATCCCATAGACCATCCTGTAGAAACATCTCCCCTCTGGATTAATGAGGTATGTGCTGCATCAAACAATTCGGGAGTGCGTAAAGGAGAAATCTGATTTGCAGGATACAAACCAAAAAGGTGAGAAACATGTCTGTGTTTGTCATTAGGATCATCCAGATCCTGCATCCATTCCTGCAGTTGGCCATACTGTCCTACCTGCATTGGTGCAAGCCTATTACGCATGGCCTTAATTTTTGCTACAAGATCTTTATCCGTATTTAATGCTTCGGCAGCTCTTATAGTGTTAGAGAACAGATCAAACACGAGCTGGTTATCCATAGTAGCACCAGCGGCTATAGACTTACCTTTATGAGCTCTTGGAGCATTTTCTGGCGACATAGAAGGCGATACTACCATCCATTTATGAACTGGTTCTTCTACAAGGAAATCTAAATAAAACTCTGCCGCGCCTTTTAATGCCGGATATACTGTGGCCAGATATTTTTTATCTCCGTTATACAAATACTTTTCCCAAACATGTCGGCTTAACCATGCTCCGCCCATAGGCCACATTGCAGAATAAATACCATCAACCGGGCCGGTTATTCTCCAAAGATCGGTGTTATGGTGTGTTACCCAGCCATTAGAACCATACATCACCTTTGCAGTTTCACGCCCCGTATGAGAAAGGTCTTTTACCATTTCAATTAGCGGGTTATGCATTTCGGTCAGGTTAGTTCCCTCAGCCGGCCAGTAGTTCATTTCAGTATTAATGTTGATGGTATATTTACTTCCCCATGGCGGATCCATTTTATTGTTCCAAATCCCCTGCAGGTTTGCAGGTTGCCCGCCCGGCTGAGAAGAAGAGATCAATAAATAACGGCCGAACTGATAATAGATAGCTGCCAATTGAGGATCATTTCCATTTGCAAAGTCTCTTAATCTAACATCTGTAGGATTCTTAATAGAATCTGTTTTACCCAGATCTATTTTTACACGGTTAAAATATTTTTGATAAGCGGCAACATGATCCTTCAATAGTTGAGGATAGTTTTTCTTTAACGCAGCATTCAAATAGGTTTCGGAACGTTTGTTTTCATCAGCACTGATGTCGTTATAATTTACAAAATTGGTGGCAATAGAAACATATATAGTAACACTGTTTGCTCCTTTAACACTAACCTGCTCATCTGACAAAGAAAGTTGTCCGCCTTCATTTTTAACTTTTGCTATAGCATTAAATTTAACCTTACCCGGAACGTTCTCTCTGTCGCTGCTTATTCCCGACAGGTGTATTTCATTTGTATTAACAGCTTTAACAGCCCCCTTGTGCCCGGTTGCCATTGATGCATTAAACGTTATGCTACCCGGCTTACTTGCTGTTAACCTGATCACAATTGCCTGATCCGGTATAGAAGAAAAAACGGTGCGGGTATAAGTAACTCCATTAACCACATAGGTACTTTTAACTACGGCATCAGCAAGATTTAGCTCGCGGTAATAGTTCGAAAAGTCTTCATGTCCTGGAAAATCAAGGTTTAAATCGCCTACCGGCTGATACTTCATTCCGTTGTTTTTTTTAGACTGGATCGTCTTTTCAGCAAGGGCATTGGCTTCCACATATTTATCTTCGAAAAGTAGTTTCCTCACTTCTGGTAAAGCACCCAAAGCATCAGGGTTATCATTGCGATTGGGGCTTCCGCTCCATACTGTAGATTCATTTAAACTGATCTTTTCGTGCGCTGTATTTCCATAAATCATAGCAGCTATTCTTCCATTTCCTATAGGCAGAGCAGCTTCCCAAACAGTTCCTGCCGGAGATTTATACCATAATTTCAAATCTTTCTCCTGCGAGAATGCAGATATGGTTATGCCCATAAATAAAGCATAAACCACAATAATTGTTTTTAGGTTTGTAAACATTGGTTGTTTAATATTTGGTTTGTGTGTAATCTTTTCACTAATTAATGTATTAGCATTAAAAAAAAATTAATATATGATTAATTACATTATGCTTTACATTATTGGATTAGTTTTCATGTTTAAACACATAATTATTACACTCAAATCTATTTGCTGTAGAAATTCGGAGTAATATAAAAAACAGTATCTATAAAATAAAGAAGGCCATCACGGCAAAGCACATTTTCATCATGCAAATCTTCAAAAATGATCCCTAGATTAGTGTTTTGATAATCATTATTTCTGATGTGATCAAACTGGTTATATTCAAGGAAAAATTTGAGTTCATTCAGGTCAGTTGTTTCTGTTGCCAGAATAAAATCCTGCTTTACGACAGCGAAAAGAGTATCATCAATTATTTTAAAACCCAAGAATTCATACAAAGTTGACTTAAAAAAATAATTATGGATCAGAAGGCTATTAAAATAGTCTAACCAATATTCGTAAAATATACTCCCATTAAGTTTGATTACACTATGATCATCAAAACGATAAACCTTTTGTTCAGCTCCTTCACTTATGAATAGATCTTCAGATATAATGCCAGAAAAGATAAGATTCTCTCTTTGAGCAAAATCAATTAAGCGTTGTTTTTCTTCACTTTTGAGATGCTTTTGTTCTTCAGGTTTTGGGCCTGTTTTCGCATTTGCTCTAAGGAAATTGTGGACTTTTTTGAGTTGGCTTTTGAAGCCATCCTGTCCATTTCCGATAATGATAGTTTGTAGTTCATCTTTAATTTGCTTCATTAAGGATTGGTTTCACAAATATACAAATTTTATTGATGATGCTGATAATATCCTCCCTCTTTGCATATGCAAAGAGGGAAGTTTTGCACTTAAATTACCTCAATAACTCCTAAGTATTCATTAGTAGAAGCTATTTTTCTATTCTTTGAATAGAAGCTCATGTAGCAATGTACTTGATGACCTTTAAATTTTTTGGGGACAATTAATCTGCTGAACCTATCCGACCTCAATCCACCGTTTTCCAATTTACAGAATAGATTTTTTGTTGGATTATAAACAACGAGGGTCACCTCATCATCTGCAGCACACATTGGTGTAAAATTGCCGTTTTCCCAGCTAAAATCAATAGCGTTACTTACTGTTGAAAAAGCCTTTGGGCTCCACGCACTCATTAACACACCTTTACTAAACAACAACCGTGTTAAATTTAAATTTTGGTCTGGATAGGCTCCTTCAATTGAATTTAGCATATTGTAAGATAGAGCATCATTCATTGGAGTATACTTCTCGATGTTTTGAAATCTCGTTTCAATAATGTTGCTTAATCCCACTAAGAAGCCCCTCAGCAATGCCATTTTATTCTGCTGTGCTAACTGTGCAACAGATGGCCCTTTTTCACTCTTTCTTGGTAAACCACGCATGTAATCAATGCCTTTCCAGCTGGCTCCAACCACGGAACCTACTTTTCCGGAGAATCCACCTAGGATTCCTTTTTTAATTCTTCCCATTTCTTTAAGATTTAAATTATTTAATATGTTTATTATGAGCAATATACGAGTAAATTTTTTATCTTTAAAATTTACCTTGTCTGGAATAAAGTCGAGTATGGATTACACCCGGTTAAGGTCAAGTCCTCACATAATTCACACATTGTACACATATTCTTCACAAAAAGGTACCTGTTTGTGGGTTTGGTGTGAAGGATGTGTGAAAAAGGTGTGAAGGAACAAAAAACATCAATAATTACCTATTTATTAGGATTTAATAGATATTTACAGATTATGACAGAACCCCTTGTTTTATATTCAGTAAGTGAGCGTATAGCAACTATTGCTATAAATCGCCCTGAGAAGCGTAATGCATTAAATCCGGATCTTGTTCAGAAGCTAACGGATTCATTCATCAGCGCATCAGAGGATGATGAAGTAAAAGTTATTGTTTTAAAAGCTAATGGCGCTGTTTTTAGTGCAGGTGCCGATCTGGCTTATTTACAACAATTACAACTAAATACTTACGAAGAGAACCTTGCCGATTCCGAGAACCTAAAGCGACTGTTTACCACCATTTATTATTTACCCAAGGTTGTTATTGCGCAGGTTGAAGGACATGCAATTGCCGGAGGCTGTGGGCTTGCAACAGTTTGCGACATTACATTTTCTGTTCCTGAAGCCAGTTTTGGCTACACAGAAGTAAAGCTTGGCTTTGTTCCAGCCATTGTATCCTGCTTTTTATTGCGCAAAACAAGTGAAACTATTGCTAAAAAAATACTTTTGACAGGAAGCCTTTTTTCTGCACAGGAAGCACTGGATTATGGATTAATAACGTTTGTAACAAACAAGGAAGAGATTAGTCATAAAGTGAAAGATTTTGCATTAAATTTGTGTAATGAAGCTTCAGCAAATTCGTTAATGGTAACTAAGCAGCTAATAGGACAAACTACAAATCCATCATTGGAGAAAAGCTTGTCGCTAGCCGTTCAGATAAATGCCAGGGTAAGAGATACAGAAGATTTCAAAAAAGGTGTTGCCTCTTTCATTAACAAAGAAAAAATTACGTGGTAATTGCCTTTTGAATGTGACAAATGATAATAAAACTATACTAATACATAAAAAACTAAAAACCAGAAAATGTTTAAATCAATTAAAACCGGTGTTGTAGCTGTAATTTTGATCAGTACAGCCATTGTTGCTAAAGCTCAAAAAATTGTAGATCAGGGAACATTAACCTTTGGAATTGAATATCAATTAACGGATGATCAAAAGAAGGTTATAGATCCTTCGGTACTTCCTTCCGAAAGTAAAGTTCAGTTTAATGGCAATATCTCTAAAATTGAAATGGATATGGGGCCTGCTATGATAAAGGTATTTTCTGATGGGGCTGCCAGAACCGCATTAGTACTTATAGATATTCCTGTTGCCCAAAAACAGTATGCCTCTAAAATGACGAAAGAAGATTTAGATAAACAAACAGGAAACCTGGTATTCAGCGACTTTAAAGCAACAGGTGAAAAACAAACCATCGCAGGCTTTAATTCAGAAAAATACACTTATAAGGATAACAATGGAGCTAACTACGAAGTTTGGGTTACTACCGACTTAAAAGTTACACCAGGTGCTACCCCTCCAGGATTTGATCAGATAAAAGGTACTCCTGTAAAATATACCAACATCAGAGATGGTTTTAAAACAGTAGCAACATTAAAAAGTCTGAAAGAAGAAAAAGTAGGTCCTTTTAGCCTTACTGTACCAAGTGGTTATGAAGAAAAAACAATGGCAGAATTAAAAGCGATGCAAGGTGGTGGCCAATAACATAGCGTAAAATGTTAAAAAGCTTCCTGTTTTTTGTACGTTTCTTTCTGTTTTGGCTGTTATTTTTTTTCGTTGACCGCCTTACATTTATCATTATAAATTCCAAAAAACTTGCCATGGTTCCACTAGCGGATATCATGGCAAGTTTTTATCATGCCCTAAAGCTTGACCTGTCGATGACGGCGTACATACTCGTCATTCCGCTTTTCAGCTATATATACTGGCTCTTAAATGGCCGAAAGGTGGTAGAATTAAAATGGCTTACCATCTATAATAAAATACTGATCGTATTATTCAGTATTATCTCTGTTGTAAATTTCAATATTTACCGGGAATGGGGAAGTAAGATAAACGCAAAAGCTGTTGGTTTTGCCATTTCAACGCCCAACGAAGCCCTTGCGTCAAGTGCATCTTCTCCTATCGGGTTAACACTATCCTTATTTGTCTTATTGGTTGTTATAGGTTTTATTCTGCAACGATGGGTTGTACTTAGGAAACTTAATTTTAAAGCTAGTCCGATCTGGTTACGGGGAATTGCCGTTATTGTATTGGTTTTTTTAAATTTTCTTTTGATACGTGGCGGGCTAGGCGGTTCTCCAATCAATCAAAGTATGGCCTACTTTTCCAAAGAGCAGGTTTTAAATCATGCTGCAGTAAATACAGAGTGGAACCTTTTGTCGAGTGTGCTTGCAGCCCGCATGACAAAGAATAACCCTTATAACTATTTAAGCAAGCAAACAGCCGATGCAAATATTAAGGAACTTTATACTCCGGCAAAAGACACTACCATTAATATACTTACCACCAAACGGCCAAATGTAGTTCTGGTAATCATTGAAAGCTTTACTGCAGATCTAACCAAAACACTAGGCAACGAAGATGGTATTACGCCGAATTTTGATACTTTAATACACAAAGGAGTGCTTTTTAGTAATATTTATTCTTCTGGTAGCAGAACTGATAAAGGATTGGTAGCCACTCTAGCCGGCTTCCCTACCCTTGCCGCAGGCAGCATAGTAAAATGGCCTGAAAAAATGCAGAAGATCCCTGGTATCTCTCAGCCATTCTTTAAAAATGGTTATCAAACCTCTTTTTTTTATGGAGGGGAATCTGAATTTGACAATTACAAAGCCTTTATTTTAAGTCATAATTACCAAAAGCTGGTTGATAAAAATAACTTTAAAGGTGGAAAAGTAACAAAATGGGGGCAATTTGATGAAGCGGTTTTTGAGAGGCAAATTGAGGACCTTAATAAGGAAAAACAACCTTTCTTCTCTACCCTGCTTACCCTTACCAATCACGAACCTTATGCCCTTCCGGGCAATTACAAGTTTGGACAGGCTGACAACATTGCAAAATTTAAAAGCACGGCGCACTATACCGATTCCTGTATCAACGCTTATTTAAACAATGCAAAAAAGGAAAGCTGGTATAAAAATACACTCTTTGTCTTTATTGCAGACCATGGTCACCTTTTACCTAAAAATAGCCACGAAATTTATGTCCCTCAACGTTATCATGTACCCCTGTTATTCTACGGAGAAGTGATTAAAGACGAATATAAGGGCAAAAAATTTGAAGATGTAGGTAGTCAGGCGGATGTGGCTGCCACAATACTTGGCCAGTTAGATATCAGTGCTAAGGAATTTGTATGGAGCAAGAACCTCTTAAACCCTTATGCAAAACATTTTGCATTTTTTAGCTGGGATAATGGAATGGGCTTTATTGATAACCAGCAATGTGTTACTTTTGACAATGTAGGAAAGTCAATATTATACAACAGCAATCCTAAGGATAAGGACCTAACTTTAAAAACCCTTAACAGTGCCAAATCATACCTACAAAACGTTTATCAGCAATTTATAGAACTATAAAAATGAACTTTAAACACATTTTTTTTAAACTGGCTCTAGTCTTAATTTTAGGACTTCTTGGAAAAGCCAATGCTCAGGATATCAAATGGTCAAAAGATGGCAATTCATACTATGAGGTGAGCCAGGGTGAAATTGTATCCATAAGCCTTCCTCTGAATGAAAGAAAAACCATTGTAAGCCGAAATTTACTTTATTCAAGCGGTAATGCAGGACTTGGTGAGATCAAGAGTTTTGAAATATCTGAAGACGGCACTAAAGTTTTACTTTATACGAATAGCAAAAAGGTTTGGCGCTACGAAACGCGTGGAGATTACTTTGTAGCCGACCTGAAAACCAACCAACTTACTCAAGTTGGAAAAGATAAACCTGCCTCTTCGCTAATGTTTGCTAAGTTTTCTCCTGATGGGAATAAGGTTGCCTATGTAAGTAAGCACAACCTTTATGTTGATGACTTAATGAGCAAAACAAGTAAAGCCTTAACTACTGATGGTACTGAAAGATTAATAAACGGAACTTTTGATTGGGTATATGAAGAAGAATTTGATTGCAGAGATGGGTTCAGATGGAGTCCAGATGGTCAATCTATCGCCTATTGGCAAATAGACGCTACCAAAATCAAAAACTTTTTGATGATAGACAACACAGATTCTATTTATTCTTTCACTATCCCTGTAGAATATCCTAAAGTTGGCGAAAACCCTTCTTCTTGCAAAGTTGGTATCGTTAATATCGCCTCAGCAAAAACCAACTGGTTAGAAGTGCCTGGCGATAAGATCCAAAATTACATTCCAAGAATGGACTGGATCCCTTCAAGCAATGAAGTGATTTTACAACAATTAAACAGAGAACAAAATGTAAGTAAACTATTTGTTGCTGATGCAAGCTCTGGTCAGGTAAAAAATATCTATACTGAAACTGATAAAGCATGGATTGATGTATCTCAGGGATGGGACTGGATAAATGACGGAAAAGAGTTTATTTGGATGAGTGAATTTGATGGCTGGCGTCATCTTTACCGCATCAGTAAAGATGGTAAAAAGCATACACTGATTACACAAGGTAATTATGATGTTATTGAGAAATCATTAATAGATGAGAAAAATGGCCAGATTTATTTTATTGCCTCTCCAACAAATGCTACCCAGAAGTATTTATTTAAAAACAAGCTTAGTGGTGGAAAAGCAGAAATGGTTACCCCTTCTATATTAAAAGGTACTCATTCTTACGAGATATCTCCAAATGGAGTATTTGCGCGTCATACTTACCAAAATGCCTCGGTACCTCCAATTACAGAATGGATGAAACTTACCACCTTAAATCCATTGACTATGGAAGGTAGTATTACCAATCAGCTTGGACGAATGAGGCCACCAAAGAACAAGGTGGAATTCTTTAAAGTAACTACTGAGGATGGAATTGAATTGGATGGCTGGATGAAGAAACCTGACAATTTTGACCAGACAAAAAAATACCCGGTTGTATTTTATGTTTACGGTGAGCCTGCTTCGCAAACTGTAACCGATACTTATGGCGCGGGGCGCAACTGGCTTTATGCCGGCGACATGCCTAAAGATGGCTACATCTATATTTCTGTTGAAAACAGAGGCGCCCCTTCTCCCAAAGGCAGAGAATGGCGTAAAAGTGTTTTCCAAAAAATAGGCACTTTAAATATTCGCGACCAGGCTATGGCTGCAAAAAAAATAATGGAATGGCCATTTGTTGATAAAAACAGAGTGGCTGTTTGGGGATGGAGCGGTGGCGGCTCATCAACCTTAAACCTAATGTTCCAGTATCCGGAAATATACAAAACCGGCATCGCCATTGCGGCAGTAGGAAATCAGTTAACCTATGATAATGTGTATCAGGAAAGGTATATGGGATCTCCATTAAAAACTAAAGAGGCATACGTTAAAGGCTCTCCTATTACTTACGCTAAAAACCTACAAGGCAAGCTTTTATATATACATGGAACCGGTGACGATAATGTGCATTATCAAAATGCAGAGATGCTGATCAATGAACTGATCAAGAATAGAAAGGTATTTCAACTGATGTCGTACCCTAACAGGACCCATAGTATTAACGAAGGTGAAGGTACATCTGAACACCTTGCGCTTACTTACACCGAATTCTTACAAAGAAATTGCCCTCCGGGAGGCAAATAATATAAAAAGGGGATCATCGCAATATGATCCCCTTTTTTTAAAACCTTTTTGACCTGTATATCGTTTATATAATTGGGACATTTACAAGACAAAAACACCCAAAAAATACTGCATATTTGCCGAAAATCATGTAAAAAAGAAGATAGCATACATTTTATTGTGCTTCTGAATATTAGTTTTGCATAATTATGGCTCATAATTTGATAGTGTGTGATCGCTATCAAAAACCTGATAGTAATAACACTCTAAATCGAATAATAAGATATTAAGGCATATACATGGAGAAAAAAGCTGAGAGCCAGGAAACCTTAAATGACGAAGTAAAAACTCCCGGTAAATTATCCAGGACGTTTATAACGCTTTACGATGTTTTTCAGTTTATTGGACGCTTCTTTAAAGAAGGCTTCTTGCCTCCTTATGAAGGAAAAGAACTAATGAAACAGTGCTATGACATTGGCTATCGTTCTTTAGCCTTGATCTCTTTAACCGGATTTATTACAGGTATAGTATTTACAAAACAATCCAGACCATCGCTTGCTGAATTTGGCGCCACTTCATGGCTTCCATCATTGGTAGGTATTGCATTGTTAAGAACACTTGCCCCATTACTAACTTCGCTTATAGCAGCCGGAAAGGTAGGATCAAGTATTGGTGCCGAACTGGGCTCAATGAGGGTTACAGAGCAAATAGATGCTATGGAAGTATCGGCAACTAATCCATTCAAATTTCTGGTAACCACAAGGGTGCTTGCATCAACAATTACTATTCCTATTCTTACCTTTTATACTGCTATGGTTGGAATGCTGGGGGCATTATTAAATGTTTCTCTAAGTGAAGGCACAAGCGCAAAGGCATTCTTTCAATCGTCGCTTGAATCGATCACCTTTTTAGACATTACCGCATCTACTATTAAAGCCGTAATATTTGGTTTTACAATTGGAATGGTAGGTTGCTACCAGGGGTATAATTCTTCAAAAGGAACAGAAGGTGTAGGTAAAGCCGCCAATTCGGCCGTGGTTATTGGTATGTTCCTTATATTTATAGAGGAAGTAGTTTCAGTACAGTTTTTTGGTTTATTCAGGACTTAATTTTTAAACTATGAAAGAAAAAGAGCCCTTGTCTGAACAAGAAAAAGTAATAGAAATTAATGGCCTGTATAAGTCGTTTGGCAATTACCATGTACTAAGGGGAGTAGACTTAGAACTTTATAAGCGCGAAAACCTGGTTGTGCTTGGAAAATCAGGTACGGGTAAGTCTGTACTGATAAAAATTGTGGTTGGCTTATTAACCCCAGACCGTGGGGATGTTAGAGTACTTAACCAGCATGTTGATCAGATTACCTATAAAGAACTGCTTGCTTTAAGATTAAAAGTAGGATTTTCATTCCAAAACAGCGCGTTATATGATAGTATGACTGTTAGAGAAAACCTGGTTTTCCCTTTAATCAGAAATCAGAAAAAATTAACAAAGGGAGAAATAACCAGTGCTGTTGAAGAGATGCTGGACGCAGTTGGACTGCTCCATACCATTAATCAGATGCCTTCAGAATTATCGGGTGGGCAAAGAAAAAGGATAGGCATTGCCAGAACATTGATCTTAAGACCTGAAATTATGCTTTATGATGAACCTACAGCCGGACTTGATCCAATAACCTGCCTGGAAATCAATAGCCTGATTAATGAAGTACAGGAACGCTTTCACACCAGTTCGATTATCATTACCCATGATTTAACCTGTGCAAAAGCAGTTGGTAATAGAGTAGCCATGTTACTGGATGGCAAATTTGAGCGTCAGGGGACTTTCGAAGACGTGTTTAATACAAATGACGAACGGGTAAAACCATTTTACGATTACAATTTTATTCAATAGAAATTATGCAGGCAACAGACACACGCCGTAAGATTATAGTTGGAGCGTTTATTCTCCTGGGCATAGCGATATTTATTTTAGGGGTTTTTACATTAGGAAGCCAGAAAAAAGCATTCGTAAAGAGCTTTACTGTTGATGTTGTTTTCAACGACATTCAAGGACTTAAAACCGGTAATAACGTATGGTTTTCCGGTGTAAAAATAGGTACAATAAAAAAGATCCAATTTTTTGGAACTTCGCAGGTACAGGTTTTCCTTAATATTGAAGAAGAAGCACACAAATACATTCATAAAGATGCATCTGCCAGCATTAGCTCTGATGGGTTAATTGGAAATAAGATCATTGTAATTACAGGTGGAACGCCAAAGTTCCCATTTGTAGAGGATGGAGACAGGCTGAGAGTGAATACCACCTTATCTACAGACGACATCATGAAAACATTCCAGGTAAACAACAAAAACCTGGTAGAGGTAACTTCTGATTTTAAGATTCTTGCCAAAAGCCTTGTTGAAGGAAAAGGCACAGCAGGCGCACTACTTACCGACGAACAGATAGCTACTGATTTTAAGGCGATCGTAGTAAACTTGAAGAACACTACAGCATCGGCAAACAAGATGGCAGCAGAATTGGATAAATTCTCAAAAACATTAAATACAAAAGGTGGTTTGGCCGACAAACTGCTTACTGATACTGCTGTTTTCGCCAAGCTTCAGGCCTCAGTAAACGAATTACAGAAAACAGCAAGTTCAGCAGCCACACTTACAGAAAACCTGAATAAAGCATCTGGAAAATTAACTCAGACAGACAATGCAGTTGGTGTATTGCTAAATGATCAGAAGACTGCAGAGCAGGTAAAATCAATTATGCAAAACATGGAAACCAGCAGCAAAAAGCTAGATGAAAATCTGGAAGCATTACAGCATAATTTTCTTTTAAGGGGCTTCTTTAAAAAGAAAGCGAAAGCAGAAGCCGCAGCAGCAGAAACAAAAAAAGAATAAAGCTATTTAAAGTATATTTTAAAAGTAGTTCCTTTATTTACAACACTACTTACTGTTACTTTGCCACCCATGGCATCAATCTGATTCTTTGTAATAAAAAGCCCTACTCCTTTTGAGTCGGGTTTTTTATTAAAAGTCTTATATAATCCATAAAGTTCTTCACCATGCTTCTCCAGGTCTATTCCTATTCCGTTATCAGAAATCTGTAAAACAGTTTGAGAATCCTCAATAAAGGAATCCAATTCAACAACCGGATTTCTATCGGGATGACTATATCTGATCGAATTAAAAATAAAGTTCAACAAAATACTCTCCAGATATGCAGGATTGTAATTCACAATAACATCCTTAGGAACATTATTTTTGATAATGGCATTTTTTAAAACGATTTGATCATTCAATATATCAATGGTTTTATTAATGTAGTTACTCAAACTTAGCCGTTCTTTTATTACATCTATGCTGGTTTGGATACTAACTACTTTATTCAAATTGAGCATGGTTTCATTTAACAGGCCTGATACAGTTTTAAGTACTTCAATGAGCTCAATCCTTTCCTCCTCGGAGCTGGTTTGCCCTATTAAATTGGTAATAGCCTGAATATTAGATGTATGTGACCTTAAGTTATGGGAAACGATGTACGAAAAGTTCAGGAGCCTTTTATTTTGCTCTGTAACCAGATTAAATGAATGATTTAATGCGTCCTGGGCATGCTTATTCTCTCCCACATCAATCATTATGCCCCTTAATAAAATTGGGTTATTATTCTCAGAGATCACGTTTACAATATCTCTAAGCCACACTATTGTTCCATCTTTAGCAATCATTCTATACTCAAAGTCGTGTTGAATGTTTTTCCTCGTAGAAACAGTACAATATTCGATAGCCCATGCTTTATCATCAGGGTAAATGTGATCAGCCCAAAAAGTTGGAGACGACAACCATTCCTCAACAGAATAGCCTAAAATATCTTCAACTTTTTTGCTAATAAATGTAAATTCAAATGTATTAGGATCTGCCTCCCAGACGATACCATCAATAGTATTTATTAAAGATTCAATTCTCAATTGAGAATCAAGAACAATCTTCTCTGCAGCTTTCCGATCAGTAACATCCTCTATAATTACGATGTGACTGGTTGGTTCT
>NZ_CAMLHF010000146.1 GCF_946479715.1 uncultured Pedobacter sp.
CTACATCACCTTCCAAATGGTTGTCCTCGTAAAAATCACCCGCTTCATTTCTTTTTGTACTCCTCAAATGAATAAAATGAATTCTTTCTCCGAATACAGCTACCATTTCAGGCAGGTCATTATCTGCTCTTACACCAAAAGAACCTGTACAGAAGCAAAGTCCATTATTTAATGAAGGAACAGCAGTAAACAATTTCTGAACCTGCTCGGCCGTACTAACAACTCTTGGCAAACCAAAAATAGGATAAGGTGGATCATCAGGGTGAATAGCCAGTTTTATTCCTGCAGCATCAGCAACCGGAACAATTTCTGAAAGGAAATGAATGAGGTTTTGAGAAAGTCCGCCTTCATCAATTCCTTTATACTTATCTAAAGCGTCCTGAAACTGTTTTAAAGTAAAACTCTCTTCACTTCCAGGCAAGCCTGCAATAATATTTCTTTGCAACACTAACCGTTCCTCTGCAGACATTTGCTCGAAACGGAGTCTACCCTTTTCAAGTTCCTGATAAGTGTAATCATCAACTGCATTTGGCCTGTTTAGCATATATACATCAAATGCCACAAGTGCTGCTTTTTCGAATTTTAAAGCTTTAGCGCCATTTTCAAGTTCAAATGCAAGGTTGGTTCTTGTCCAATCCAGCACAGGCATAAAATTGTAGGTAACAACCGATATACCACAAGAAGCCAGATTCTTTAAGGAAGTTTTATAATTGGATATATAATTTTCAAAGCCTTTATCCTGAGTTTTTATAGATTCATGAACGGGTACACTTTCTACCACATTCCACTCAAGACCAGCTGTTTCAATTAGATTTTTATGTTTTAAGATCTCTTCAACCGTCCAAATTTCTCCATTTGGAATATGATGAAGTGCACTAACAACTCCTGTGCAGCCCGCTTGCCTGATATCTGATAAGCTTACCGGATCTTTAGGACCAAACCATCGCATGGTTTGTGTCATTCTGTGTATTTTACTGCCTTGGCTCATATTATATTTAGTTTCCTTATACCGTAATTTACTTTTGCAGTAATAGATGGTATAAAAACTAAATATATATGTTGTTTACAAGAATAAATGCATACTAAACTGCATTTATTATCGAAAACGTTTGCGACAGGTTTATTATGCTGGTACTTCTTCTTTCCCGAACAAGTCCATTACATCATTCCAGTTATCTACTCTTTGATGATGTGTTTTGTAAACATTATGTGCAGCAGTAAACATAATTGTTTTGCCCTTAAAATAATCAAGGTTTTTGCAATGATCATCTATCATGTAATCTGTATTAATAATACTTTTATCACCACAAAAAACTATGTTTTTCCAACTAATAAATGGAAAGTATTCCTGCAACCATTCTTGCTTTTCAGATAAACATTGAGGAAATTCCATTGCTGCCGAAACAACATATACATCATAAGTTTCCATAAGTTCTTTTACCGCCTCAATTGCTCCGGGCATTACAGGTATTGTCCTGAAAAATCCAGGCGTATAAACAAACCTTTTTACAGCTGTCTTATCAGGAAACCCTTCCGATTCAAGTACTCCCAGCATGTCTTCACGATTAATTTTAACACCGTAATCTCTCTCATACCAGTTTATGAAATGGGTCTCTGTATCGGCGAGCACACCATCCATATCAATTGCTATTGTTTTTTTCATATTTTATTTATTTATATCTTGTAATAAGTTGCAACAAAAATACAACATTTTGCAACATATTGCAATATAATTTTCTTAATATTGCACAACATTGCAAACAACATATGATAAAGGCAGAAAGATTACAGCATATAATAGATCACATTACTAAAGAAGGCAAAGTTCTTTTAGGAGATTTAAGTAAACTATTAAATGTTTCTGAAGACACGGTAAGAAGAGATATTAAGGAATTATCCGATGAAGGCTTGCTTAAAGCAGTTCGTGGAGGAGCAATCTTACACTCTCCTATTCAAAGACATTATAGAGAACGAGAGCATTACGACATTGGCCATAAAGAGATAATAGCAGCCAAAGCCCTAAAATTCATTAAAGATGGCCAGGTAATTATATTCGATGCCGGAACATCAGCTTTAGCTGTTGCAACCAATTTACCTAAGGAAATTAATATTACAGTGGTAACCAATAATTTCCCTGTAGCCAATATTCTTGAAGATCACCCAAATGCAGAAGTTATTTTTGTAGGCGGACGATTAAATAAATGGTCATTTTCTACAATGGGACATGATGCTATACAAGCCATTAAAAATGTTCGCGCCGACATCTGTTTTCTAGGTATCTGCAGTATTGACCTGAACATTGGGGTTACAGGGTTGAATTACGAAGATTGTCAGATGAAGAAAGCAATGATTGAAACATCCAAACATATCATTGCACTTTCAACCTTTGAGAAATTGGATACAGCTGAAAATTACTACATCTGCGCAACAAATGAGTTGGATACCATCATAACGGATATAGATCCAAAGGAAGGTAGCCTACAGCGATATAAGGATGCCGGTATTGAAATTATTTAACTTCGTATTTATAAACCTGTCTACCTAGCAACCCATCTCCATTAATACCTTCAATAACTACACGGTAAACACCTTTTGTATCTGCATTAAAAAAGCTAATCTTTCCTTTACCATTTGATCCGACTAAGACACCAGGATTCCAATACACCGTACTTCTTAGGTCTGTTATACGACTGTTACTATCATAAACCGGAGCATAAAATTCCTTTACAGGGTTAAAACCTCTTGGAGCATAACTTACTACTTCAGGAGTATAACCCGAACGCAATACTCCAATCCCTCTTTTCGTTGCTAAAAATAAGCTAGGTCCTCCGGTCATACTCATTATGGCAGCATTGGTACGAGCAACATCAACCCTATCAATATCCAATGGATCCAAATAAAACAGATCCTGAACCTCGCAATCACTAATTTGTCTACCATCAAGAAATACCTTCATCCTTTCATTTCTTGAAAACGGCATCGTAACTGGTCCGCAATCGGCCTCGGCCGATCTAAATTCAACATTGGTGACAGTAGCTCTTAACCACTCCAAAAGTGTCCCAAATGCCTGCACATTACTCGGCCTGTAAGTAAAATCTGCGTGTCCATCTAATATAAGATCATAGCCAAATTGCCTTTTACGCTTTTTCGCACTAATTATAACCTCATTAAGTTGTTGAGCCCGCCCCATTTGGCCATTCCTCACCATTTCCGCATCTTGTTTTTTACTATTCTCAAGAGAAGCCATCAACGACTTACCCAGATCAGTATCCAGATCGCCAACATTCATATTTGGTGTTCTATCCTGATCACGAATTTTATCAACCTTTATTTCTACGTTTTTGCCACCTTTTGCATTTCTGCCTTGCACGGTGAAACTGATTTCATTAGTAATTAAGAGATCACTAAATTTATAATATCCTTCTGCGTTGGTCACTGTATCAATTACCACCCCTAATTTATTATTTATCAATGTTATCTTTCCGCCAGCAATGGGTTTCTCTCCCAAACTCAATAACCTTCCAGTAACATTAGTGGTTAATTTCTCTGCTTTAAAAGTAGGCTGAAATGGCTTACCCGCGGTTATATCTTTCCATACAAACCTTCTGTAACCCTGTGTAAGCATTAAAAGGTCAAGATTTGATTTGGTTTCTTCAGTAGGGTTATTAAAATAATAACTTGGTTTCTCTATGTAGCCCTTAATATCTGAGCTCAACAATATTTGAGAAAATATAGTATTTTCTTTAGCCTCATCAACTGGAACGGCATCTTCACTAACTACAGATACCGAAAAATTGCCCGAGATTGGAGCTCCATTTGCACCAGCAGCACTTACATCTATTTCAACCTTTTCCTTTGCCGCATAAACTTTTTTAGGTGTCGATAATTTAACATCCATCTGATCATTGTTCTGGACAAAAATAATCCTTTCATTCATCGGATCTCCGGTCGAAGAAAACAACGTAAACTGAGTAATTCCAGATGGTAAATCTTTTGCCGGTATAGATAAAGATGTTTGCGCCTTACTTATCGGCATACTGCTTGCATAACTTACACTACCGCCCGACTGAGCAATCAAACTAACAGTTTGGCTACCCTTTTCAAGTACAGAAGGATTAGCAATAATACGCACAAGAACAGTATCTGTTTCAGTGTTATTATAAACAGAAAGAACATATCCACTTTCCAGAACGGAAGGCAGCTTAACAGACTTTTCTGATCCATCAGGATACGTCACTTTTGCCTGATAAAGCTTACCCTTTTCAGGCATTAACCTGAACTGCCCCATTCCAAGATGTGTTGCCTCAAATGTTTCTACTTCTTTCCCGTCATTATCAATTACAACTCCTTTAACCGGAACACCTAATCCATCAGTACCCGTTGCTTTAAATGCAACCCTTGTACGAACACCACTTACCAAAGGACCGCTTTCCGGGAAAAACTGAACATCGGTTTGTGTCGATATGCTTTTGATTGCAAACTCTTTTATCACAATTTCCTTCTCTCTGGTCTGAAGCTTGGCTGTTAGGTGCTTATCTTGTAATTTACCAGATTTGCCACCTTGTAATTTTATCTTTAGCTGGCCGGAATTATCGGTTTCTTTATTACCACTAAATACCTTTTCATAGCCATTTTCCAAAAGTGCATAATCAACTTTCCTGTTACTTAAGGCCTCCCCTTTATCATTTGAATAGGTTAACACAGCAGTCACAACATCTTTCGATCCATCTTTACTGTACTCATAGTTAATTTTACAGAAAACAGTGTTTGCAACTGAATTACCAACTCTAAGTATTTTATCATAAAAAAATGCGGGATCCGAATTACGCATCCATTGTGTATATGCTCTTATCCGATAATTGCCGTCATGTGAACTACTATCAGGCAATACAAAACTACCTTTAGTCATTCCGGCAATAAGTGGTAGCTTTAATGATTTTGCAAGTGAATCTGCCTCATTATAAAGATCAACATATACAGCACCGCTAAGAGCCGAAAGCTGATGTTTGCTACCAATGGTTACATAGGCTTTAAACCAAATGGTATCACCTACCATATAATAAGGTTTATCGGTATGAAGGTATACCTTTTCTTGTGGTTGAGTTTCTGTCCATTTTTGCAGTGAGGCAACTAGTTTTTCTACAGGATCGTTGTCCTTTTGCGTAAAAGAAAAAGCAGCTGCAACTAACAGCACTAAAAAAATAGGAATAGCAATTTTAAGAGCGTTTTTAAATTTCATACGGTTTAATTTGTTTGGTTGGTTGGAATTTCATAAATATAAAAAAATATCGTGAAGAGAATATTTATTAGATGTAAAAATTAAGAGATAATCATTTGCTAACTGGCTTGGGTAATAATAATTTATATCGACTGCTCCCAATAACTCCGTTCATATTACTTCCTTCAATAGTAATTGTATAAGATCCAGGAATGTCGGCAGTGTAAAAAGAGACATTTGCTTTTCCCTGTGCATCGGTGATAACATTTGGTTCCCAATGTATGGTAGCACGAAGATCAGGATTCATCTCTGACGGATTAGCCGTAATATACTTTGGTCTGTAAAATTCCTGAGGATACATAATTGGCAAAGGTCGGTAGTAACCAGCATCAGGTTTGTTAATTCTATGCCAGCCTACTCCACTGTAGGTGGTCAATTCTATAAAGGCAACATCAATATCTCTTCTTGAGGTATTAGGCATCACTCCCCCATTAGCACCAAAATTACGTGCAAAAGCAGCCATATCAGCCTTTCCGGCACCAGAAATCCTTCTTTCATCAGAAAAACCTGCTCTACTATATGAAGCGGTATATTTCCTGCTATACATTACTTCCAGACCCCGAAAAGTTGCTATTTTAAGATCCTCTAAATCCTGTTTAATGTCATCAACTCTTGGATCAGGAATGTCACTATAAAACAATGGTATACTTCTTCCATCCACGGTAATAGTTACATCATAATGATTCATTTTAATCTTTGCAAAACCATCCTCATTGATTACCCGAAATCCGGGAACCTTTTGCTTGAGCAATTGATACAAGCTCATAACACCAGATTCTTTGATATCCTTTTCATCAAAAATCAAATCAGCTTTACCAGGCCCATTCTGATTAAAAGAGCCCTTGATTAACTTTTTATCTATAATTTTCACCTCCTTTAATGCAATACCGCTTGCACCAAGCCTTTCCTCTTTTAATAGAATAGCTTTATTTTTGACATAATTCAATTGGGTAGTGTCAGTATTTACATACCAAGGCATCATCTTATTTCGAAACATTTCGCGGGCTGGAGGAAACTTTTGACGATCCACTTCCACTTCGCCAAAATTCATCGTTCTACCCTTTGGAGTTCTCGCCTGAATAAAAAATGATCCGGAATCTATTTGGGGCAAAGCGGTGAACATAAATCCTCCTTGTTGATCAGTTATTGCTGTAGTAATAAAAAATGGCTTTTGTGAAGAGATTAGCATTTGAGCTCCAGACACCGGTTTTTTCAAAATATTGGTAACTCTACCTGTTACTCTAAAATCCTTCTCAGCAGTAAATTTAGGCGACACTGATTCATTAAATACATCGTCCCATTTATACCCTGCCCAGCCCTGCGTAAGCATAAGATTATCAAGTGCTGTCCAGGTTTGCTTATCCCTTTTATTTAAGTAATACCCGGGGGTTTCTACAGTGCCCTTTAACCCCGCATTTAACAACAAGCTGACTGCGATATCATGATTACCTAAGCTATCTGCTCTAACCTGCGAATCATCGGTTACCGATAAAGAAAAACTTCCCACTACAGGATTCCCATTTACATCTTTCACCTCTATAGATAATCCAACACTATCTCTTTTTAAGAAGGACATTTTATTAGGTGATACATTAATCTGAGCCTGATCCTGATGATCAATAAATACCACACGTTCATTCAAAGGCCGCTTTTCTTTTAACAGTGTAAACCGTGCAATACCTGTAGCAAATTTACTTTTACCTATAATCAGCTTTGGTTTCTTAAAATCTACCTGTTCCGCGTAACAAACTATTCCTCTGGAAGTCCCTACTAAATAATAAGTACTGTCAGGATTAATGGCGCCTGGAGTAGCCATTATATCAACTACAATAGAGTCCTTTTCCTTATCATTAATCACATGTAACCCAGTCCCTGCAGGTTTCACCAATGGTAGTGGATAGCTTTTATCCATTTCCATTGGTCTATTTAATCTTGCTGAATATTTTTCACCATCCTTCGGCACAAATTCAAACACCCCCATTCCATTAACCAAACTCGCAATTGAGGCAATCGTGTTCCCTTTGCTATCATACACCTCACCTTCAAAGCTCACTCCTTTCCCATCTTCGGCAAGTGCTTTAAAACCAACAACTGATTTTAGTCCCGCTACAAGCGCTCCACCCTCTGGTAGAAATTGCAGATCAATATTTTGCTCTCGCTTAATATTCAACGGGACAATTAGAACCTGATTTCCGTCATTTTTAGTCAGGCTATTGATCTCTATTCTTATATTCTTGCCATCTGCCTTTTCCTTCAGGTTGAACATCAAAGCCAGATCACCTTCATTAGTCGTTCTTAATTGATCCTTAAAGAGCAGCTTATCCGCCTCCATCACTCTAATCCCTACATCACGCAATCCAACAGCAACTTTATCTGTACGCATCAGGTTAATATTTACTTTAACCTGATCCCTATCTGCAACTTTAGTAACAGCTGCCTGGGATTTCACCAGCCAGGTATTTTGACTAGGTTTACCTAAATAGAAACGCTTATTGAACAAATACTCATCTCCAAAATTCTGCATCCAATTGGTATAAGCCCTTAAAGTATATCCCCCCTCATGAAAAATCTTTGCAGGTAGCGGAATCTGTCCCCAGCCCAAACCTTCCTTTATAGGGATACTTATTCTTCTCACCACCTCAGCACTGTCATCATTAAGCTCAACATATAATAGCCCACTTTTTTCTGAACCCGATAAATAGGAAGGGTCAAACAAATAAGCCTTAAACCAAATCGTGTCACCAAGATTATAATAAGGCTTATCCGTATGCAGGTAAGCCTTTTCCTCAGGCAGTTTATGATGAAAACTCTGTAATGCAGAAACTATACCTTTTGCGTTCTGGGATGGTGGTTGCTGTGCCTGAAATTCACCACCCTCAACTTTATACCTGTAAACTTGTCTGCCCAACTCCCCGGCAGCATTAATCCCCTCAATAATCACTTTATAATTCCCGGGCCCATCAGCATTAAAAAAGTCAAAAGTGGCTTTCCCAGCATCAAAAGTTCTTACACTTGGATTCCAATATATAGTTGAACGAAAATCTGGAACCTGATTATTTATACCCGGGCGATCATACCTTGGCGAATAAAACTCACGTGCTTTACTAAAGCCTCTTGGTAAAAAATTAACCATGCTTGGATCATATTTAGTTTTCATTGATTTATAGGTGGTAATCAACAAAGACGCTCCATTCAGGTATGATTTTAAGGCAGCATTCTGCCTCACAACCTCAATTTTAGCAACATCTTTAGCGTCTAAGGAGTTACCCTCAAATATATCCGATGCTTCACTAAAACTAAGTTTTCGACCATTTAAGATAACCTGCATAGGCATCCAAGCCGGAGGGATCAAATCTGTATTTAAATAATGAGGGTAAAAAATATTCCTTTCGTACTCTGTTTTATACTCTCTAAATTGAATTCCGTTTAATCTTCCTTCAATACAATCCCTAAAACTTGCACATATTTGTGGATTTTCGATGATATAGGTTTGATCTGCATGCCCTTCAGGAATTACCATCGCACCTTGTGGCGAATAACTTTCAACCCTGTTTTTTCTTACATTGATTTTTACTTCCCGTAACCTCTGCACCCTATCCAGCTTGCCCATTTTAACCAATACCTCTTCCTGCTTTCTGCCATTTTCCAAATAAGCTTTAGTAGTACCCGTAATGTCTGTATTTACATCTGGCAGGTTTTTGTTTTTACCTAATTTTTGTACGGGAATACTGTCAAGAATAACTTCTACTTTATTTTTATTCTTTGCTGTTCGTCCCTGTATACTAAATTTCACACTATCAGTTAACACTACCTGATCAAATTTGAATCGTCCGGCTGTATCTGTTGTTGTGCCTTCCAATATGCCAGCCCTCATAGACATTAAGGTTACTTTCCCTCTACTTACAGGTTTATTGGCAAGGGATACAACCTTTCCTGAGATCACAGTTCCTAATTTTTCTGCAATAAACTTCGGCTTAACCGATAAGCCACTTGAAACTTCTTTCCAGGTAAACCGTCTGTAGCCTTGCGTTAACATTAAATTATCCAGGGCCTTATTAACAGACTCATTTTCTGCAGTAAAATAATAATTGGGTTGCTCTACATATCCTTTAATATCTGAAGTAAGCAATGTTGAAGATAGTATTGTATGCTCATTACTTTCGTCCAGAGGCACTTTATCTTCGTTAACCACTGTAACCGAGAAACTTCCTGCCACCGGCTTACCCTTTGAATTAAAAGATTGTAGCCCAACACTCACATTTTCTCTCGATTTATAGCTCTGCTTTGCCGTGCTTATTTCCAGTTTCATCTGGTCCTTGTTCTTTATAAAGGCAACTCTCTCGTTTAGCGGTTCTCCACTTTCATTAAATAAAGTGAATTGCGCTATTCCTGTTGGGAAATCTTTCTTCAATAACCAAATGGAGGTCATAGATTTGGTGATATTAAGTGGTGTAGCATAAATTGTCTCCCCCCCTGTCTGTGCAATAAGGCTAACATTTACTGGTGTAGCCGCTACGGGCGACAAGTTAACTCTCACAAGTATGCTATCGCTATTGGGTTGATAAACCGCAAGTACAAAACCAGTATTTTCTGCTTTAGGTAAAGCAATAGTGCTTTCTGAACCATCAGGATACTTTACTTTTGCAGTGTAGGTTTTCCCCTCTTCGGGTTTTAATTTAAAGGTCCCCATTCCGGCATGTTCACTTTCAAAATCAGCAACATTATTACCTTGCTCATCTATTATACTTCCTTTAATAAGAATACCCTTTCCATCCATCCCCAAGGCTTTAAAACCTATTCTGGAAGCAACTCCGTTTATCAGCACCCCTCCTTCTGGGAAAAACTGAACGTCACTTTGTAAAAAGCCGGCCTTTATAGCAAAGTTTTTTGTAATCTTTAATTTACTATCTGCCTCTATAGTAGTCTGTATATATGCCCCTCGTAAGTTCTCAGGCCTATCATTCTTGATATCTATATAAATATTCCCATTAGCATCAGTCTTTACAGTTTTTGCTATTATAGCTTCGCCATTTGCTACAACCCTATAGCTAACCACTCTTGCCGAAATCGCTTTCCCATCATCATCACTATAATTCAACTGAGCTGTTATTGCTGGTTTGTTATCAATAACCTTATACTCATAATCTATTTTAGAAGTAATTTCATTGCTATACGGGCTGCCCACAATAAAAGTGTGGTCGTAGAAATAATCTTCGCCTGCATTTCGCATCCATTGTGTATAAGCTCTTATCCGATAATTCCCTTCTTTAAGTTCTTCACTTAAATCAAAATTGCCCATTGCCATGCCCGCTGTAACAGGTAGCTTTAAAGATTTTTCTATTGAATCTCTTTCATTTATCAGCTCCACATATACTGCTCCGCTTAAAGCGGATAGCTGGTGCCTGCTGCCCACTGTTACATAGGCTTTAAACCAAATGGTATCGCCTAATGCATAATACGGCTTATCGGTATGTAAATACACTTTTTCCTGTGGATTAGTTTCTACCCATTTTTCTAATGTGGCTACTAATCTCTCAATAGGATCCTGCCCTTTTGGTGCAAAAGCCAGGAAAGTTAGAACTGATAACAACAGTACAATTCTAAGGTGTCTGATGAATCTTTGATTTTCCATTGTTTAAATGTGATTGCGTAATTAAAAACAAAGACATTTCAGAATAACCAAATAGGGACAACATCTAAAATTATTTTAACAATAACATAATCTTATACTTAGATAGTGGTAATCTTCTAACAATACATTCGCTGCTTAAACATATACGATACATGAAAAGAACGCTACTATTTAGTTTCCTTGTAATTGGTTTACTCAGCTGTAAAAAAGAGAAGCCATCAACAGACCAAGAGGTTGTTTTAAATGAAGACCCGGCCACTTACGCTGAGATTGGATCTCTTGATATTGGAGAACTAGGCGCAGCCGAAATCTCTGCATTTGACCCTGCAACAAACAAACTCTTTGTTGTAAAAAATGAAAATGAAGGCGAGCCAAATCAGGTTAACCGAATTGAGGTTGTTGATTTTGCAAATCCATCAAACATGAAAGCCACTGGTTTTATAAGTGTTACCCCGTACGGAGGCGCAGTTAACAGTGTTGCAGTACACGATGGCAAACTAGCTGCAGCTATCCAGGCTACTAATAAACAAGCAAACGGTAAGGTTGTTGTTTTTAAAACCACCGACCACAGCAAAATCAGTGAAATTAATATAGGTGCGTTACCAGATATGGTTACTTTTTCTCCTGATGGAAAATACATTTTAACCGCTAATGAAGGTGAACCTAATACCGATTATACAAGTGACCCGGCAGGAACAATTTCAATAATATCTGTTAATGATAATTACGCGGTAACTACAATCGACTTCTCGTCTATGATCGGTCAACAAGCTGCATTAACAGCCAAAGGGTTCAGAATATTTGGCCCTGGCAAAAACTTCGTAAATGATATAGAACCCGAATACATTACAGTTTCTGACGATTCAAAAACTGCCTGGGTTACCCTACAAGAGAACAATGCAATAGCTAAAATCGATATCGCTTCAAAAACCATCACTAATATATTCCCGCTTGGTTTTAAGGATTATAATGTTGACGGTAACGAAATAGATCCCAGTGATAAAGACAGTGGCTTTGCTCCGGCAAAATGGCCTGTAAAAGGCATTTATATGCCCGATGCTATTGCTGTACTTGAGCAAAACGGAACCCCATACTTATTTACTGCCAACGAAGGCGATGCAAGAGAATACGATGCCTTCTCTGAAATAGAAAGAGTAAAGGATATTGTGCTTGATCCTACAGCTTTCCCAAATGCTGCCGAATTAAGAAAAGATGGTAAACTTGGTCGTCTTAACATTACAACAACCCTGGGGGATGCTAATGGCGATGGAGTTTTCGATGCACTATATTCATTTGGATCCCGTTCGTTTAGTGTTTGGAACGGCAATAATGGAAGTCAGATTTTCGACAGCAAAAACGAGTTGGATGCTAAATGCGCCACTAATAACACTTATGAAGATGGCAGAAGCGACGACAAAAGTGTTGAGCCCGAAGGAATAACAATTGGAACAGTTGGATCCAAAAAAGTTGCCTTCGTAGGTATGGAAAGAGCCGATGCGGTAGCAGTATATGATGTAACTAATCCGGTTAAGCCAGTTTTCTTGCAACTTTTAAAATGTGGCGATGCTCCAGAAGGAGTACTATTTATCTCTGCAAAAAATAGCCCTACCAAAAAAAGCTTATTGGTAGTAAGTAGTGAAAACGACGGTGTAATTAAAGTATATACGCCAAAAACGATATAACCATTCTCATTATTAATTGCTTGTTTGCCCCCCATTCGGGTACAAACAAGCAATTATTAACAATACAATTGCTATAGTAGCGGCAACTGCCCTTATGGTATTTAAAGAGTTCCATGTGGCCTCGAAGCCACTCCTTTGCAACCTCATGGCTTCCGCAGTTGCTGATTTCAGGTTAAAAGCATCCAATGCATTATTAAGTGGTACATTACCAAAAATAGTAACACCAAAAGTGCCTATAATGTAGCATAAAGCCGCAGCAACCAATAACCAGAACTTAAGCTGAACAGGTTGACTATAATGCAGGTATGCGCTTAATGGCAATAGCACCAATGCTCCAAAAAATCCGGCAAAGAATACAGGATTTAATATCGCTCTGTTAATTTCCTGCATTGCAGTTAAATACCCTTCATCCGACAGCTTTGCCAAGCCCAGATTCACTGAACAAGACCAGGCATAAAACAATCCTGCCATCAGTGCAGTTGTGGTGCCCGCAAGCACCAATACTATATTTGTTAACGAGATCATACGATTTAACTTTTCCATAAATTACTAAAGATTTCTTAGATATTCCTTAAGCTCAAATGGTTTGCGCTTTAGTAAATCCTCTAGTGTACCGTCTACGTATGAAAACTCATCAGCTTTAATACTATCAGCCAAACTCAACTGCCAGCCTATCTGATCATCAGGTATTTGAAACTTATCCAGTTCTTCTGCTAAAACTACATTAGGGATATTCACATAAGAAACTTCCACCCCCTTTTCTGCTGTTAAAATTGCAGCAAGGTCTTTAAAAGTATAGGCCTTTGAACCGGTTATTTCATACCGCCTATTTTCATGGCCATTGCTTGCAAGCACATTACTTAGCGCCTCAGCAATATCCATACGCGATACAAAACTTACTGCTCCATTACCTGCCGGATAGTAAATATTGCCATGCTCCAGTGCCTCACCAATAAATATTGGGATGGTTTCCATATACAGACTATTGCCAAAAAAGGTATGCGGTATTCCTGAATCCAAAATAGCTTTTTCTGTTGCCAAACATTGTTGCGTTGCCATAAAGTGCGCATCCAATTTTGGCTTTACAGCACCTGTATAAACAATATGCTGCACGCCCTGCTGTTTTGCGGCCTTAACCACATTAGCTTCCTCTTTAACGCCCTGCTCACCTATACTTATTGCAGATATTTGCAATAGCTTATCAACTCCCTTTAATGCTTTATTTAACGATTCAAGATCATCATAATCGGCAATGCGAATTTGAATACCTGAATTTTTTAGATCCTCCATTTTCTTTGAATCTCTTACTATCGCCACAATTTGCTCTGGCTTAATTTTTTTCAATAAAAAACCTATAGTTGCTTTACCAAGGTTTCCGTTTGCTCCTGTTATTGCTATCATAATTTCTTTTTTTTACCAAAATTATGAGCTATACAAAACCATGAATAGAACAAAACCGACACTAAGTATTATTTAAATAAAAGATGGGTTATTTAATGAGCTCAGGAAAATTCTCGACCAGCTCGTTTGATTGTTTCTGATATTGCTCCGGACTGAATCCTGTAAATTCTTTAAAAGAACGGATAAAATGAGATTGATCTGCGTAGCCATTTTCAAAAGCTACATCTGTAAGGATATTATATTTATTATTTCTCAGCTGACTTAAAGATGCCTGAAAACGACACACTCTGGAAAACAATTTCGGACTAATACCAATATGCTGGTTAAACCTGCGTTCAAAACTTCTTTCAGATAATCTTAAATCATGTTGTAACTCTTTTAAGGTAATATTACCATTTGAACTGATCATTTTAGATACGGCATGCTGTGTTAAATCATCAGGAACATTCCTGTTTTTAGTAATCAAATTAATCAGGTAACCTGAGATAAGTTCTATTTGATGAGCCTGAGATGAGGCATTCAAAAGTCTTTCTGATAAATTGTAATCCGCCTTTTTTGATGTCAGATCTACATCTAAACAAGAATTTGTAATTTCAACGCCAATAAATCAAAAAAT
>NZ_CAMLHF010000147.1 GCF_946479715.1 uncultured Pedobacter sp.
ACCACCGAGATCTACACTCTTTCCCTACACGACGCTCTTCCGATCTCTCAACAAGTTTTTCCAGCTTGTTTTGCTTTCAATTAATGCTTGAAGGTCTTTAATATCAATACGCTGTTGCTCCATTGTATCACGATGACGAATGGTTACCGTATCATCTTCCAATGTCTGGTGGTCAATTGTTAAACAGAATGGTGTACCAATAGCATCTTGTCTGCGGTAACGTTTACCAATAGCATCTTTTTCTTCATATACACAGTTGAAATCCAGCTTCAAGCTGTTCATAATTTCTCTTGCTTTTTCAGGTAAACCATCTTTTTTTGTAAGCGGGAATATCGCTACCTTAACAGGAGCAAGGCAAGGGTGTAAGCGTAATAACGTTCTGCTATCTTGCTTTTCACCATCACTAAGATCCTGCTCTTCAAAAGCATTGATCATGGTTAAAAGGAACATACGATCTAAGCCGATAGAAGTTTCTATTACATAAGGCACATAGTTGCCATATGGTTTTCCTTCTTCATTAAGATCATTGTCGAAATATTGCATTTTTTTGCCAGAGAATTCCTGGTGCTGTGAAAGATCGAAATCTGTGCGGCTATGGATACCTTCTACTTCTTTAAATCCAAACGGGAATTCAAATTCAATATCAGTAGCTGCATTTGCATAGTGTGCAAGTTTAACATGATCATGGTATCTGTATTTTTCGGCAGAGGTGCCTAAAGCTAAATGCCATTTTAAACGAGCTTCTTTCCAGTAAGCAAACCATTTTTTGTCTTCACCCGGACGTACAAAGAATTGCATTTCCATTTGTTCAAACTCGCGCATGCGCATAATAAATTGACGGGCAATTACTTCATTTCTAAAGGCTTTACCTATCTGTGCAATACCAAAAGGAATTTTCATTCTTCCTGATTTTTGAACGTTAAGGAAGTTTACAAAAATACCTTGAGCAGTTTCAGGGCGTAAGTATATCTCTTCAGCACCTTCGGCCATAGCACCAAACTGGGTACTAAACATCAGGTTAAACTGACGTACTTCTGTCCAGTTTTTTGTGCCGCTTACCGGGCATGCTATTTCGTGTTCTTCAATTAATGTTTTTAATTGCTGCAGGTTTTCAGCTTTTAAAGCCTCATCCATATCAGCTTGCAGCTTTGCAGCTTTATCTGTTTTGCCGTCTTTTTCGTAACGTGCAATTTTATCTTCTAATAACTGATCGGCACGGTAGCGTTTTTTCGAATCCTTATTATCGATCATAGGATCGTTAAATCCATCAACGTGACCACTTGCTTTCCATATTTTTGGATGCATAAATATTGCAGAATCAATACCTACAATATTTTCATGCATTTGTACCATGGCTTTCCACCAATAAGTTTTGATGTTGTTTTTTAATTCTGCTCCTAACTGCCCATAATCATATACAGCACTTAGTCCATCATATATTTCGCTGCTTTGGAATACAAAACCATATTCCTTTGCGTGTGATATTACATTTTTAAATTGCTCGTCGTTAGTATTTTTTGCCATAATGATGCAAACTTAGATAAAATATTTTAATGGTTTTCATGAATGCAGTGGTGTTTTTTCTACTTTTGAAAATGATCACTCCGGTAAACCTAAAAATTAAATAAATTGAGCATTAAAGTACAGTATTTGTCTAAGTATTACGATAAGCAAAAGGCTGTCGATGAAGTTAGTTTTGAAGTTAAACCCGGCAAGATATTAGGCTTCCTGGGCCCTAACGGTGCTGGAAAATCTACCACCATGCGCATGCTTACCGGTTATCTGAAGCCAACTTCGGGTTCAGCTGAACTGTGTGGCTTCGATTCTCAAAGCCAGAGTTTAGAGGTTAGGCGTATAATTGGTTACCTGCCAGAAAACACACCTTTATATACCGATATGTATGTGAAAGAGTTTTTATTGTTTGTTGCCAATACTTATAAGCTTCAACACCCTGAACAAAAAGTTAAGGATACTATAGAGGCTGTTGGCTTAGGAGCTGAGCAACACAAAAAAATAAATATGCTTTCTAAAGGCTACAAGCAAAGGGTAGGGTTGGCTCAGGCAATTATTCATAATCCGGAGATCTTAATCCTTGATGAGCCTACATCAGGTTTAGATCCAAATCAGCTTACAGACATTCGGGAGTTGATTAAGAAGCTGGGGAAGGACAAAACTGTTATCCTTTCAACACATATTATGCAAGAAGTAGAAGCCGTTTGCGACGAAGTTATCATCCTCAATAAAGGAAAGATTGTAGCAAATTCCGAAATCTCTGAACTTAAAAAACAACACGAGTCTTCGTCTCTTGAAGATATTTTTAGAAAACTGACTTCTTAATGGAATAAGTCAATTGTGCGTTTGTTAATAATTATTTACTGTAGAGTTGTATTTTTTGTAACGATTGGCCAAGTTTTTGTATCTAAGGATTATAATTACACAATTTAAATTAAACAGAAATGAAAAAAGTATTTTTACTAACAGCAATTGCAGGTCTTTTTGCATTCTCGAGCGTTAAGGCTCAAAAAGATGTTGCTATGACAGGTCCAAAGTTAGGTATTGGAGCTGAGTTTGCATTTCCAATGGGCGACTTTGGTGATGTTTATAATCTAGGTTTTGGTGGTTCGCTATTGTATCAACATCCAGTAGCTGCTAATTTAAATTTAACTGGTAGCGCAGGCTACACAACTTTCACAGGTAAAAAGTATGAAGCTGGTGGTGTAACGATTAAAGCAAAAGATGCTGGCTTTATTCCTGTTAAAGCAGGTGCAAGATATTTTGTAGCTGAGAACTTTTATATAGGTGGTGAACTTGGTGCGGCTTTTTCTACGGCAGATGGTGGTAAAACGGCTTTTGCTTACGCTCCTGGCATTGGTATAGAGTTTCCTGTTTCTGATGGCGGTGCTATCGAATTAGGTGGACGTTACGAAGGATGGTCAGCCAATTCAACTACAAGTTCTTTCATCGGACTAAGATTAGCATATAATTTCGGTTTATAATTAATATTAACCAAAAAGAGTTAAAAGGGCTTCCTAATGGAAGCCCTTTTTTTGTTATACTAGCTATATTTTATAATATTGCAGCTCATTGAAATTTAACTAATGAAAAAAATATTTTTCTTAATTCTTACTGCCGGACTTTTTCAATTGGTTACTGCTAAAGCACAATCAGGCGCTCAAATTGCAGAGCCTAGATTAGGGATTGGATTTGACGTTGGCTTACCTATTGGTGATTTTGGAGACTTTGCAAATTATGGAACAGGTGGTTCTATACTTTATCAGCATCCGATATCAAAATCATTAAACATTACCGGAAATGTAGGCTATATCAGATTCAATGGCAAAGAAACTATTGGTACATTGAAATACAGGCAAAGTTTTATTCCGATTAAAGTTGGAGCAAGATATTTCTTAACCGAAAATATTTATGGAACAGCTGAAGTTGGGTCGTCTATCGCGACAGCTAACGGCAGTGGAGTTTCTTTTATCTATTCACCTGGTTTGGGCGTTGAAATCCCTGTTTCACGTACAGGTTCTTTAGACATTGGAGCCAGATATGAGGGATGGACAAAAAATACCGGAACTTTATCATTTATTGGTTTAAGAGCCGGATATAATTTTTAAAAGCAAATGAATGTACGCAGTTTTTAAAAGGGAATTATTCAGTTTGTTAAATTCATTAATGGCTTATATTACCATTGGTGTGTTTTTGCTAACCTCAGGTTTGCTGCTTTGGTTTTTTCCGGATACCTCGATACTGGATTACGGGTATGCTGAACTCACAGGGTTCTTTAGCCTGGCACCATTCCTATTCATGTTTCTGATCCCTGCAATTACCATGCGTTCGTTTGCTGAAGAAAGGAGAGAAGGCACCTATATTTTATTGGCATCAAGGCCATTAACAGATTGGCAAATTATTCTGGCAAAGTATTTTGCATGTTTGGTACTGGTGTTATTTTCATTAATACCCACACTAATTTATTATTACTCTATTTACAAGCTGGGTTTGCCAGCCGGGAATATTGATACTGGTGCGGTAATTGGTTCTTATCTGGGCTTAGTGTTACTAGGAAGTGCTTTTGTTGGCATTGGTATATTTGCGTCATCTATCACTAAAAATCAGGTTATTGCCTTTGCAGTTGCAGTATTTATCTGCTTTGTAGCGTACAGCGGTTTTGATGCATTGAGCAAAATTTTTTCGATGCGGTACCTGGAAGGTGTTTTTTTAGGATTAAGTGTAAATCAGCACTATCAATCTATAAGCAGAGGGGTTTTGGATACTCGTGACCTTGTTTATTTTGTCAGTTTTGGACTGTTCTTTTTGGGAATTACCAAGTTGGTAATAGGAGGGAGAAAATGGTGAAGTTGAAGAATAGCAAAAGTGTCGGATTAATTGGTCTTTTGACAGGACTAATATTACTGAATATTGCATCACAATACGTTTATACCAGGATAGACTTTACAAAAGAGAACCGTTTTACGTTAACACCAAAATCTAAAACGATTTTAAAAGAAGCTAAGAAACCAATAACAATTACTGTTTTTCTGGAGGGCGATTTACCGTCGGCTTTTAAGCGTTTGAGAAATGCTACAAAAGATCTGCTAACTGACTACAAAGTCTATGCAGGTACTGATATTAATATCGAATTTGTTGATCCGATATCCGGGCTGTCTGCGGCCGAGCAGGATACGGCTATCAATCACTTATATCAGGTCGGAATAGAGCCTACTACCTTAAATATTAAGAACGATAATGGATTTGCGCAGAAGACAATATTTCCGATGGCAATAGTTGAAGGGAATGGAAATCAGTTGTCCTTAAAATTGCTGCAAAATCTGGATGCATCAGGCAACTATGAAGAAAATATCAATAATTCTATCCAAAATCTGGAATATCTATTTACTTCAGCCATTCAAAAGGTATTGAGCGGACAGCATTCAAGAATTGGATTTACAGAGGGAAATGATGAGCTCTCTGATTTACTTTTAAATGATGCGATAAAAAGTTTGTCGGATAGTTACGACGTGGGTAGGGTAAACCTTAATCAAATTGATAAAGCGGGTTTAGATAAACTAAAGCTATTGATAATTGCAAAACCCGAAAAGGAATTTACAGAAACCGAAAAATACAAGATCAATTATTTTGTAATGAACGGTGGCAGGGTAGTTTGGAGTATAGATCAGGTGAGCGCCAGTTTAGATAGTTTAAGAGGAGCAGGAGAGCAATTGGCTTTTAATAAAAAACTGAATCTTGATGATATGTTGTTTGTATATGGCGCGAGGGTTAACTATGATCTTATAGCCGATGCTAATTGTGCTGAAATTCCTTTAAGTATGGGTGGACAGCAAGGTCAGATTCAAATGGCACCCTGGGTGTTTTATCCAATTCTAATGCCTGACACAGCAAATAGTCTGGTAAAAAATATTGATGGAATAAGAAGTGAGTTTGTTAGTACAGTTGATACTATTGCGGTAAAAGGAATCAGTAATAAAGTGATTTTACAGAGCTCAGCTTATAATAAAGTCCACAATACACCAAAGATGCTTTCGTTGCAAATGGTTGCTGAACAACCAGATCCGCGTGAGTATGCCAGCGTTCAACGAACAGTTGGTGTGTTATTGGAAGGTAAATTTCAATCTGTATTTTTAAACAGGCCTGTTCCTGCCGGAATTACTGAACAATATGTTGTGCCTGCAGAGAGTAAGCCTACAAAAATGATAGTGATTGGGGATGGAGATATCTTCAAAAATCAGATAAGTGCCAGAGACGGGTCTGTTTTTCCATTGGGTTTTGACAGATATACGGAAAGAAACTATGGAAATAAGGCGTTGTTATTAAATATTGCCGACTTTTTATCTAATGATGATAATTTGATCTCTTTACGCAATAAAGAAGTTAAGATCAGGTTGTTGGACAAGGTACGTTTGCGTACCGAAAAGCTACAATGGCAGCTTATTAATGTTGTTTTTCCTTTACTATTGTTAATATCGTTCGCAATTTTTCAACATTATTACCGCAAACATAAGTATGCAAGGTAATTTTTATATTTTTGAGAACTGACAAGATCATACTATGAGATTTATTGTATCCACATCAACGTTATTAAAACATTTGCAAACAGTAAATGGTGCATCAAGCAGCAGTACTGTTTTGCCTATACTGGAAAATTTCTTATTTGAAATTAAAGACGGAAATTTAACGATATCTGCAACGGACTTACAAACCAGCATGACCACTTCTTTGGCTGTTGAATCTAAAGAAGGCGGTAAAGTAGCTGTGCCGGCAAGAATATTGTTAGATACCTTAAAGACTTTACCAGATCAACCTATTTCTTTTAATATTGACGATGCATCGTTCTCTATTGAGATTAGTGCAGGAGATGGTAAATATAAATTGAGCGGTGAAAATGGAGATGATTTTCCAAAAATACCGGTTGTTGAAAATGCTTCGTCTGTAAACTTGCCGGCATCTGTATTGACCGAGGCCATTACCAAAACTATTTTTGCAGTAAGTAATGATGAGTTAAGACCGGCCATGACCGGAGTTTTTTGTCAATTGTCTGAAGAACACATCACTTTTGTAGCAACCGATGCGCATAAGTTAGTGAGATACAGACGTATGGATAGTAAAGCAGATAAAACATCTTCTTTTATTCTTCCTAAAAAAGCTTTAACTTTATTGAAAGCAGCATTACCATCAACAGATGTGAATGTTTCTGTTGATTATAACGCAACAAGCGCTTTCTTTAAATTTGAGAATATAAACCTGGTTTGTCGTTTGATTGATGAGCGTTATCCAGATTATGAAGCGGTAATACCGGCTAATAATCCAAATAAATTAGTGATTGACAGGGCTTTGTTTTTGAATACACTACGCAGGGTAGTTATTTTTGCTAACAAAACCACTCACCAGGTAAGGTTAAAAATCAATGGGAGTGAATTAAACATCTCTTCAGAGGATTTAGATTTTGCTAATGAAGCACATGAGCGTTTAAGTTGCCAGTACGAAGGAGAAGATCTGGAAATAGGATTTAACGCACGTTTCTTAATTGAAATGCTAAGCAATTTAAGTGGAGAGGAAGTTACATTGGAGCTTTCTACCCCAAATCGCGCTGGATTGTTAATTCCACAGACTAATGATGAAAATGAAGATGTTTTAATGCTGGTTATGCCAGTAATGTTGAATAATTATAATTAATACTCATTTAAATATTTTGGATGGCTTGGTTTTTGGCCAGGTCATCGTTGTTTAGTGTAATTTTAATAATACTACTATGAAAAAATCATTCTTTTTATGCTTAACTCTGGGTGTTATGCTCCTGAGCTCTTGTTTTAAAGAACCGAAACCAGAACCTGTTGGAGACGCATATATTAATGCTGTTAACGCAGTGAGAAGTTCAAGCCCGCAGGAGTTTTATTTGAATGGAAGTAAGAAAAATTCTGTTCCTATTCCTTATGGTGCATCCAGTGGCTACATTACTGTTACTTCGGGAAATAGTCAGTTTGCTTTTGGTAATGTTGGTGCGGAAACAGCTAATGCTGCTACGCAAGTTGTAGGTGTTCCAATTGGGGTTAATGCAACGGTTTTTTATTATACCGATTCGAAGAGTGAAGGTACTCAGGAGGAATTGCATATGGCTACTATTACCAATGATGATATGAAGCCATCGGCGGTTGCAGGTAAGGCTAAGGTGAGATTTGTGAATTTAAATTATTTATTACTTAATACGATTTCAGTTTTATCTGGAACAACTAAAATCGTAGAAAAAATACCTTTTAAAAGTTCATCATCTTATATCGATTTAGATCCAGGTACCAAATTTAAATTTGTTGCAGATATAGTAGACTCACCTGCTTCGGTTGAACTTGATCCGAATTTGCAAGCAAATAAAAATTATACCATTTGGATTGACGGTGTAACCGCAACAGAACTAACAGGACACGTTATCGCACACTAATTAATTAAATGACATTTCTAAGTTTAAAAATATCATGGTAATAAGCATGATATTTTTATTTTTGGGCTTAATTTATAAAACTTGGAATTTTTCACTTTTTTAATAGACTTTCTTCTTCATATTGATAAGCATTTGGAGGAGATCATCAGAGATTATCAGAATTGGACTTATGCCATTCTTTTCTTAATCATTTTTGCCGAAACAGGTTTTGTAGTTACTCCCTTTTTACCTGGTGATTCTTTATTGTTCGCCATGGGAACTTTAATTGCCGGAGAAAATACGGGTTTAAGTATTTGGGTGATGCTGATCCTCTTAATTGTGGCAGCGATATTGGGTAATTCCTTAAATTATAAATTGGGCAGCTATTTTGGTGTTCGGGTATTTAAAGAGAAAAACAGAATACTAAAACTTGAGTATTATAATCAGTCGCACATGTTTTTTGAAAAGCATGGCGGTAAAGCCATTATTTTTAGTCGCTTCCTGCCTATTTTCAGAACAATAGCTCCATTCGTTGCTGGTGTGGCAAAAATGCCGTTTGGAAGATTTACTCTTTTTAATGTTATCGGAGGTGTTGCCTGGATAACCAGTTTACTGATGGCAGGATACTTATTGGGGCAAATTCCTGTGGTTAAAAAGAACTTTGATATAGTAATTGTAGTAATTGCTGTTGTTACTTTTTTCCCGGCAATATTTGCAGCTTTAAGATCTAAGTTTAAAAAGAAAGAAGTAAAAGAGTAGATTAGTAGGGGGGCTGACCAGCATCAACCCATGCTGAGTACCAGAATGAGCCTATGGTTAATATCGCTGATTTCATCTGCCTTTCTACCATATTGTTCATAGAAGTATGATATGCTTTGGCATATTCTACAGAGTATTGCTTAAGCACCTGATTGTTTCTTTCTGAAAAGCTATACTTTCTATACCCGGGAAATATTTTGTTCAAATCTGCTTCTAGAGTTAAAACAGAATCTACAAGGCTGTGGGTATGTGTTATTACTTTCCAGATTTCTGTTAGGGGATTCTCAATATATCTTGCTTGCCCTACCAGATAGTTATAATCCTGTGAAAATAACTCAGGGAGCCTGCTTTCCCAAAATGCATGAATGCCAACCTGATCGGTTAGTTGTCCGTTGTGATTTTGCGTGGTATGCAGTGGTACATGGGCGTCGGCAATATAATGGCCCAGATAAGCTGAATAGATTAGAATTTTTAGAGAGTCTCTGGCTTTAAAGGCATTTACAAGTTTATAATAACTCTTTTGAATTTGCCAGGGAAGGATGCCATTTTTGGTTAATTGATCAATACCATATTTTTGAACTGCATCGTCCCATTTGCGAGGTATACTGTCGATGTGTGGTTCATATAATTCAACGTCAAGATAGTGCCGGGGTGCTTCTGCAGTATCTGCATATCTACGTTTATCAGGGTCAACAGCATGGTCGGCAAGGTATTTTATGTTCGCCTTGTAGAATCTATTGATGCCAGAAGGAAGTGTGAAAACTGCCAGGTGGTTAATTCTCATATGAGCAAAGAAGCCCCAGGAGCTAAACAGAATAATTGCCGCAATAAGCGTTACGGAAATAAAAGTATATTTCATTTCCGTAAAACTATATAAAGAAACCTTTAAGGTGGTTATTTATCGATGCTTTTTCCCTTCATTGCTGAAGAAACAGCCACGTCCATAACCCTTTCGGCAAATGGGCGTGTAAATTCATTTAATTCGTCGGCTTTCTTAAGGATTTCATCTTTCTCCGCTTTAGCAAGTGCTTCTTTAAGTGCCAGGATATGAATGTTGGTGTTTTCGATTTCATCTGCGGTAAGGAAAGTTCCATGTTTTTCGATAAAACGTTCGGCCGTGTAAACTAATTGTTCGCCTTCACTTCTGGCTTCAATCAGCATCCTTTGTTCTACATCACTTTTTGCATGAGTAATGCTATCGATCAACATTTTCTCGACCGTTTCATCAGTTAGACCATAACTAGGAGTGATGTCTATTTCCTGTTTTACACCAGAGCGTAATTCAACAGCCTGTACCGTTAAAATTCCATCAGCATTTAAAAGGAAATTGATATCGACCTTCGGTAATCCTGCCGGCATAGATGGAATTCCTTTAAGATCAAATTCTGCTAATTTTCTGTTTTCCTGAACAAGATCACGTTCGCCCTGGAATACAGATATTTTCATGTTTACCTGCCCGTCAACAGAGGTAGTGTATTGCCTGCCTGCCTTGGTAGGAACTTTTGCATTTCTTGGAATAATTACATCCATTAAGCCACCCATAGTTTCAATTCCCAGTGACAAAGGGGTTACGTCTAATAAAAGGATATCTGACCTGTTTCCGGCAAGGATATCGGCTTGTATAGCAGCCCCTAAAGCAACTACCTCATCGGGGTTAATCTGGTCATGAGGAGTACGGCCAAAGAAATCTGCAACTTGTTTTTTAACATAAGGAGTACGTGTAGACCCGCCAACTAAAACTACCTCATCAATATTTTCGATGGTTAGTTTAGCATCAATTAAGGCCTGTTTACACGAGTTTATGGTTTCCTGAACTTTAGGTGCAATTAGTTGTTCAAAAGTTTGTTTATCTATTGAGCACCAGATTTCGCCAAGCTTTTCATTAAATAGATTTTGGGTAGTTAAAGCTTTTTTAGCTTCTTCTGCTTTTAACCTTAAAGCTTGCATTAAACCTGAATCTGCAGCAAGCTTTTCTTTGTTCAGTTTGTTTTTGTCTATCCAGTAATGAACGATGGCACGATCAAAATCATCTCCACCTAAAAAGGTATTGCCGTTAGTTGATAAAACTTCAAATATCCCGTTTTGAATTGAAAGTACAGATACATCAAAAGTTCCTCCACCCAGGTCATAAACGGCTATTGTTTTTTGTTGAGTAGGATCCAGCCCCAGCCCATATGCCAAACTAGCAGCTGTAGGTTCGTTTACAATCCTTAAAACATCAAGCCCAGCCAGTTTCCCTGCATCGCGGGTTGCTTGTCGCTGACTGTCGTTGAAATATGCAGGAACGGTTATTACCGCTCTGTTTACGGGAGTTTTAAGTGCGTGCTCCGCTCTGGCTTTGAGCTCTTTTAGTATTTCAGCTGATAATTCAATTGGTGTATAGAACTTATCTCCGGCTTTAATTTTAACCAGGGAATCGTTCTCATCATCAATTATTTTATAAGAGAAAGTATCCTGATGACTAGCTACATCTTTGTATGACCTGCCTAGTAAGCGTTTAACCGAAAATATGGTGTTTGAAGGATCTGTAATTAAAAATTCTTTGGCTTCATTTCCAACCAAAGTATCTCCTTGCGCATTGAAATGTACAATAGAAGGAACCAATAAACCCTTACCAGTATCGTTTATTACTTTAGGGTTCTTATCTGGATCGATAAAGGCAACCAAACTATTTGTTGTCCCTAAATCGATTCCAACGATGATTTCTTCTTGCTGAAATGAGCCTGTTGCCAGGTTGATGGATATTTTTGCCATAGTTCGGCAAATTTAGGAATGTTTTAAGGTAATTCTTAATTAGAATCAATTTGTTTATAGCTAATGAAGTTATTATGACCTTTTATTGATTTCTGAGTTCCTTTTTATGAATGTTATAGAGCCAAAGAACAATATCCTGATAACTGTCTGTTCCTTTATCCTGGTTGTTTAGTTTTAAAAACCTATCGAAAGCAACATCCATGTATCCAAACATTTCACTGTTGTATTTGCGCCAAAAATCACGGTCGTTTTTAAAGTCTTGTATTGTACCAGGATTAATGGTAGCATACAAAGCATCATAATCTTCCTGAGACTTGATTCTGATCTCGAACAGTATGCTTTTTAACATTGCATAGGATGCAGAATATTGAAAATTTGGGTCAGCACTATTTGCAGCTACAAGATAGCCAATAAGATTTGCTTCATCTTCGCGGCCAATACCCAATTGATGGGCTATTTCGTGACAGGTAACAAAGGGTAGGGCTATAGCCGGTAATCTCATATTTACATTTGCCTCTCCAGAGAGTGGATTGTAATATCCTTCGATGCCAATTTTAGTAACTATCCAGCTATTCAATACTGGTTTTACCGCAGGGCTATGGTATTTGAAAATGGGATTTCTTTGTTCCATCTTGTCATAACCAGCTTTAGCTCTAATTTCTAATTCCTTAATGTTATATCTTGTTTTCTTTACTTTTTGGAGATGGTTCAGTTTATTAATGAAAAACTTACCAAGTAAAACCAGCTCAGGTGTATTGTATTTTTCATCGTTGATGCCCAGTTGTTTAGAAACTGAAGGGCGCGAATAGTTTAGGCCCCAAAGGATTTTAAAAATCAAATAAAGAATAAGAATAAAGTTAATTACCTGTAAGGGCACTTTTACCCGATCTGCTTTTTTTAATGATTTTTGGATTATCTTTTTATAGAATAGAAATAAGCTTCTGATTACAAAAAGTATGAGGAGCAGGTAAAGAAAGTCGCCAAGGGCAAAGGGAACTAATGAGCTTATAAAGCGTTGAATAACAGAACTGACCTGATAAAGTCCTTCTGAATAAATGTTTTCAACGAACCGGCTGAAAAAGCCAGTTAAAAAAACAATTACTGAAAGAGATAAGAAGATAACAAATTTCCGTATTTCAGGTTTATAAGCTGCATTCATTACCTGTTAAAGGTTAATCTTTTTCCGTTTTCTTTTGTTGTAAATCGTCCTTTTTGATAGGCAAGATTGCCCGATACAAAGGTGTGTGTTACTTCGGCCTGGAATGTTTGACCTTCAAAAGGAGACCACCCACATTTATAAAGCACATTTTGTCTGTTCACTTTAAATGGATCATTCAGGTTCACCAATACCAGATCTGCCCAATACCCTTCTCTAATAAATCCTCTTCTATCGATATTGAAACAAATAGCTACATTATGTGCAGTTTTTTCGGCAATCTTTTCTAAAGTGATCTTTTTTTGATGATACATTTCAAATAAAGCAGGTAAAGCATGCTGTACCAATGGCCCACCTGAAGGGGCTTTCAGGTAAGGCTGTTCCTTTCCTGCTATGGTATGCGGAGCATGATCTGTAGCTATAATATCTAAATGATTGTCCAGTACTCCTTTTAAAATGGCATCCTTATCTTCTGCTGTTTTTACAGCAGGGTTCCATTTTATCCAGTTTCCTTTGGTAGCATAGTCTCTGTTGTCAAACCAAAGGTGATGAATGCAGGCCTCTGCGGTGATTTTTTTATCTTTTAAAGGAGTTATGTTGTCGAACAATGCGACTTCTTTAGCAGTTGATATGTGTAATATATGTAAGCGGGTTCCGTGTTTCTTAGCAAGTTCTGTGGCCATTGATGAAGAAATATAACAAGCCTCAGCACTTCTGATAAGTGGGTGCATATCAATGGTTATATTCTCGCCATACTTTTCCTTATATAAGGCCATATTGGTTCTTATGGTTTGCTCATCTTCGCAATGAGTTGCAACTAACATTGGAGCCTCTTTGAAGATATTTTCTAATACCTTTTCATTGTCGACCAGCATATTGCCGGTTGATGAGCCCATGAAAACTTTAATCCCACAAACGTTTTTAGGGTCAGTTTTTAGTACTTCTTCAATATTGGTATTTGATGCACCCATAAAGAAAGAGTAGTTGGCAAGAGACATTTCAGATGCAATCTGATACTTGTCAGCAAGTAATTCTTGCGTTAGTGTATTGGGAATGGTATTGGGCATCTCCATAAAAGAGGTAATACCACCTGCTACTGCAGCCATACTTTCAGAAAAGATATCTGCCTTGTCTGTAAGGCCAGGCTCCCTGAAATGTACCTGATCATCAATCATTCCTGGGAAAAGATGTAATCCTTCCGCATTGATTTCCTGATCTGCAGGTTCATCAATGTTTGGTGCAATTTTTTCAATAAACCCAGCCTTGATGAGTACGTCGGCGACTACTATTTGGCCTTCATTTACAATTGAAGCAGCTTTTATAAGTATGGTATTCATGGTGTCAAACTTAAATAAAATATTCTTTTCAACTTACGTCATCCTGAATTTATTTCAGGACCTCCAAAGAGAAAGGAGGCATTGCAGGTACGAGGTCCTGAAATAAATTCAGGATGATGTGGTGGTTAAATACAAAGGCTAGGAAATAAATTTTGACTACTTTTGCGGAATGGCCAAGAATTTCGAAGAGTTTAACCTAAATCGACAGATTTTAAATGCTGTAGCTGATGCAGGCTTTACTGTTGCTACTCCTATACAAGAAAAAGCAATAGCCCCTGTATTATCGGGTCAGGATATTTTTGGTATTGCCGAAACCGGAACAGGTAAAACTGCTGCTTATGTTTTGCCTATTCTAATGCAATTGAAATATGCACAAGGAGATTCTGCACGTGCATTAATATTAGCTCCAACGAGAGAGTTGGCCATGCAGATCACTGAGCATATCCAGATTTTCTCTAAATATACAGATCTGCGTACTGTTGTGGTTTATGGAGGACTTGGGCCTAAAACTCAGATCGAACAGATTAAAGCTGGTGTTGATATTATTGTGGCTACACCAGGAAGATTTTTAGATATTTATTTAGCCGGTCATATTAATACTCAATACA
>NZ_CAMLHF010000148.1 GCF_946479715.1 uncultured Pedobacter sp.
AACGGTTTCCAACCAATATAGTCTCCAATTCTTACGGCTTGCCCCGACGCAACTTTTGCATCATATTCCGCTCTTTTTTCAGGATCTACGCTTGGCAACCAGGTAAGTTTGGATAAAGTCTCGTTGTCTTTGCTCATTCCACGGTATTTTCCGCCGAATTTAAGCGAGTTTGCAAATTTGCCAGTGGCAATTGGCACTGTAAGGTCTAACTGTGCCAGGTATTGCTGTGTAGTTGCCCTTGCATCGGTGCCGGTTAATGCGTCCATATACCAGGTATCTACCGAGTCGGCGTGGAAAGATGGTCTGCTGGCTAAACTTCCCAATATATTATCAATTTCGAATCCTTTATCAGCTTTAACAAATCTGGTGTCCAGATAATCCATTTGTACCGATTTTTCGTTCTCACTTTCCAGTTCAAGTTCCCTTCGATTTGGTGTGTTCTGAACATTTTTCATATAAGAGCTCTTCCAGTTAAGTTTTACTTTACCCAACACGTGCTCTCCTTCCATTCCAAAGTTCATGATCTTCTGCTCTATCATGGCAGCATTCCTATCATTTACCCCACCTTCTATATGTCGTTCTAACTCTGGCTGATATTTAGGATGTTTAGGATCATTGTTTAAATTCAGGTAAGGCACCTTTGCAACATCATCAATAAAGTCTCTGTTGGCATCTGTGATTTTTCTTTTAGCGCCTTCCCATCCAGGTGCACGTTCCCAGTTTTTTGGATAACCGTTACCAAGGTCATCTACCTTCAGTGTAGAGATCTCTCTCCAATCCTTGTAGTTGTTGTAAATTCCTGTAAAAGTAATTGTGTTTTTAAGGTTCAGCTTATAATCGAGACCAACGGTATAACTTTGCCTGATTCGTTCCAGTTTGTTTTGAACCATATTCAGGTACTGTGGCATGAAATAAGTTTGCTTGTCTACCCAATTCACATCTTCCCAGGCGCTTCCATGTGAGGAACTTCCCAAAAACTGACGATAATAGGATGCAGAGGCCATTACACCTAATTTTTTATCTTTTAGAAAACGATCACCGAACACAAAGTTTCCATTATAGGTTTGCTTATGCACAATTTGGCTATAGCCTGACCCACCGGTAAGTGAGAGTAATTTTTTATACGGGGCCTTTCTGGTGATTAGGTTTACTACCCCACCAATCGCATCTCCATCCATATCTGGTGTAATGGCTTTGGTTACTTCAACTGTTTGAACCATATCCGCAGGGATGGCACTTATACTTACTGATCTGTTGTCGCCTGTGCCGGATATATTGGTACCGTTGATGTTGATGGTACTTTTAGAAGGATCTGTTCCGCGGATACTAACCAGAGAAGCTTCCCCTTCGTCCAGCTGCACGTAAATCCCCGGAACCCTTTTTAATGCATCACCGATATTGGGATCTGGAAAACGACCAATCTGATCTGCAGAAATCACGTTAACGATCCGGTCAGAGTTTTTTTGCTGATTAAGTGCTTTTAGTGTGGAGCTCATTTGCCCGGAAACTACCACCTCAGAAAGTTTGGCTCCTGTGGTGAGTTTTAATTTAAAATCAATGTTTATGGCCTTCTTCTCCATAACAACCATTTTTGTTTGCGGTTCATAACCAATATAGGCTACTAAAACCTCATGTTTTCCGGCAGGTACATCTATAAGTTTAAAGCCTCCGTTCTCATCGGTGATCACTCCCCTGTTTAGGCTGGGGATCCTGACTGTGGCGCCAGGCAATGTTGAACCGCCTTCATCCACAACCCGACCGGTAATTAATCCCTGGGCCGAGAGTACTGCCGGCAGTAAAAGCAATGATAATATAAGTACGCAAAAGTGTTTCATTTTTTTGTTCTGAGTTTTGAATAATTTAAATTCTTGCTGAAATAAATTGTTGGTGTTTGCTTGTTTGTTTCTTATACCCCAGTCCTGAATTCAAAGCGCTTTAAATACATTTCCGGGATAACGAAATCAAAGTTTGACAAGAATTTACAGCCTCACAAACGGCGATCGTTACAAAACAGCTACTACAGCAGAAATCGTCGGAACAAAACAGCTACAAGCCAGAAAAAACTACAACAACAATCAGACTATCAGTTAATTACAAAAAAATAAAGTGCCATTAAATCTTTGTTAATTCTCCGTTATAAAATTCCTTCTGGTTATAAGTAGGATTGTTTAGAATTGCTGCACAAAGCTTAACAGGTTTTCACCCTCTGGAATTTGCAACTTCTGGCGAAGCCGATATTTAGATGTCCGTAAACTGTCGGGCGAAATTCCGATCATAGTGGCAATATCCCCTGAGTCCAGATTCATTTTTAACAGGGCTAGTAAACGGAGGTCCGCAGAAGTAAGGCTATCACAATATTTTTTTAGTTCAGCAAAAAAGTTAACGTGAACTTTTTCAAATACCACCCTGAAATCATTCCAGTTTTTATCCTGATTACTGTTGGTACTGATCAGGTCTATCAATTGCTTTACCTCTTTACGCTGATCCCTTTTATCACTTTTAACAATCGTGTTCAGTTTCCCTTTTAGTTCCTCCAATAACTGGTTTTTCTGAATGATGTGCAGGGTATGGCTGGTCAGTTCCTTGCTTTTTAGTTCCAGCTCCTCACTGAGCAAGCTCTGTTCAAGCATTTTATTTTTTAGCTGGGCCTTCATAAAATCCTGCTGTGTATCAAAAATAATCTGGTCATTGCGACTTTTCATACGCTGCTTGCTTAGAATAGTAAAGCCGAGCAGGATCAGGAGCAGACATATTGCGATTATCGATCCTGTGGAGATCAGGGTGATTTTTTTATCAACTTTCAATTGCTGAATTTCGCTATCCTTTCTTTCCACTTCAAAAAAGGTCTGCAGCAAATTGATCTGTTTGCTGCTTTCTTCCTTAAAGGTCTGGTGATAATTTTTACTGGCAGTCTCGCTGTAGTAATAGGCACTGTCGGTATTGCCCATTAGCTTATAGGTTTGGGCAAGGTTGTCACAAGCGCTTATAAGTTCTCTTTTACTTTTAAGCTCAATTGCAAGCGCTTTGGCTTGCATGGTAGCCGAAAGGGCCTTTTTGTAATCTCCGGTTTTGCGATAGAAATCGCCGATGTTATTGATATTTCCTATCTGCCCCAGCCTATTGTCCAACGATCTGTTTATTGATAGGGCCAGAGTAAAATACTTCAACGCATCGTTGTATTGGCGCTTGCGCTCCAGGATTGAACCAATATCGTTATACACTTTGGCAAGCCCTAAACTATCGTCTATTTTTTTATAATGCCGAAGTGCGAGTTGTTGATAACCAAAACTGACGTCATACGTATCTTTTCTTTCAAAAAACTTACCCAGAATACTATATGTTTTCGCTATTCCCTTGTCATTTCTGAGCTCCTGGAAAATTTTCAGCGCTTCTTTAAACATCGGCAGAGATTTCTGTTTAAGATGAGCAGAACTGTAAGTTTGAGCAATGTTATTAAGATTTTGGGCAATGAACAGGCGATCATGCTCTCTTCGGAATACCTTATCTGCCTTAAGATAAAAGGTTAGTGCCTGGGCATAAGCCCCCTGATAATGAAAAATCTTGCCTAACTGCTGGTAACATATAGCAAGAGCGTGTATATCACCCTGATCGGTATATTGCTTACGGAGCTTTTGGATCAATAAAAATGCCGAATCAGGATTGGTAAGTACCAGTTTTTCTGTATGGGCCAGCACCCCTGCAGACGATTGAGGTGGAGTCTTGTGAAAAGCATTGAGGGCAAAAGAAAAAAGTGGTAAGAGAAATAATAAACTGAAAATACCGGAACCGGTTAACTTATTGCTTAAGTACATTTATTTATTACTGGATGCCAAATAACAAGTTTAAGCTTTGTCTGTGAACTTAAGTTTATCAAATCTTAAAGTCTCAGACCTCACAATAAAAAAATATAGTTTATCTTTCCTAACACAACAATGAATTTCAATAGTTTTTATGAAAATAATCTTTACCAGTATTCTATTCTTACTTATTCCAACTTTAATTTTCAGTAATCAATTAAAACCAAATATTGAAAAACTAGAGTGCGAACAGCTTTCAAATCCAATATCCATTGAGAATCAACATCCGGTGCTTAGCTGGCAATTGGCATCGGAATATAAAGCAAAAAGTCAAACGGCATACCGGATAATAGTGGCAAGCAGTATCTCTTTATTACAGCAAAGTAAAGGTGATTACTGGGATAGTGGCAAAACGAACTCCACAAATTCAAGTCAGGTTTTTTACAAGGGCAGGCCCTTAACTTCCAGAAAGAAGTTGTATTGGAAGGTAATGGTGTGGGATGAAAAAAATATGCCCTCTAACTGGAGTCAGACGGCCTTCTGGTCTATGGGCCTATTGAAAGCTACAGACTGGCAAGGGAAATGGATTGGAGCCTTCGAAAATCCATTTCCAGATTCGTCTATTACCTATCCCTCTCCCTTTTTCCGTAAAGAATTCATAGCTGAAAAAAAGATAAAACAAGCTACTGTTCATATCAGTGGCCTGGGTTTTTATGAATTGTTTCTGAATGGAAAGAAAGTTGGAGACCAGGTACTGGCTCCGGCAGTTACCAATTATGATAAAAGATCACTGAAGAAATTACTTTATCCTTATGATGATCAATCCACTCAACGCGTACTTTATAACAGTTTCGATGTTACTAATTATCTGCTTCAAAAAAACAATGCAATTGGAGTACAACTTGGAAATGGGTGGTACAACCAACGAGATCGAAGGGTTGAAGGCGATATGTGGTATGATGCGCCGAGGTTAATTTTTCAGTTAGAGATAGAATATGCAGATGGAACCAGCAAAATCATCGGCTCGGATAAAACCTGGAAAACAGCAAACGGACCATTATTAAAGGATGGTATTTTTACCGGCGAAAAATATGATGCACGATTAGAATTGGGAGAATGGAATAAAATTGGTTATTCCGACGTTCAGTGGAAACCCGCCATTTTTGTTCGTTCGCCTACTGGCACCTTACATCCGCAGCTAGCACCTTTTGATAAAATTACCAGAACGCTAATACCTGCTTTTGAGGGCAAAACAAAAGATTCTGTTTATTCTTATCATTTAGATGAAACGGTATCAGGCTGGGCAGCGATAAGTGTTAAAGGAAAGGCAGGCAGTCGGATTAAAATTAGGTATATCAGCGAAGAAGGTGATGATTATGGTCAGTTCGATAGCTACATTCTGAAAGGCAAAGGAATAGAAAACTGGGAGCCAAAATTTACCTGGCATGCGTTCAGAAGGATTGAGCTAATTAGTCAGAATGTAAGTCTTGACAAGGAAAGTTTAAAAATAAAAGAAGTCCACACGGATGTAAAATCAAATGGAAATTTCGAATGTTCAAACCCATTTTTAAATAAAATAAATACAGCCTATATCAAAACACAAAATGCAAACTTTCATGGAAGTATAAGTAGCGATTGTCCTCATAGAGAAAGACTGGGCTATACCGGAGATGGGCAGGTGATTATAGAGAGTTCAATATTCACTTATGATATGCGTCAGTTTTATCGCAAGTGGTTCAATGACATGGACGATGCCAGAAACAAAAAGACCGGATTTGTTACGCACACAGCACCTTTTGGCGGCGGCGGAGGGGGTCCGGCCTGGGGGTCGGCCTATGTAATTATGCCTTGGACATACTTTTCTCATTATGGTGATACCACAATATTGACCGAGCATTATACAGGTATGAAACAATGGGTTGAATACCTGCAAACGAGAACCGATAAAGACGGATTAATAAACAGAGAAGAACCTAACGGATGGTGTTTAGGAGATTGGTGTACACCAAACAATATTGAAATTCCGGCACCTTTGGTTAACACTGCCTATTTTTATCATGTTACCAATATCATGACAAAAGTGGCAAAGACATTGGGTAAAAATGATGATTATCAAAAATTTGAGAACCTTGCAAATGAAATAAAAATAAATTTTAATAAAGCGTATTATAACTCCTCAAAGCAAACATATTGGGAAGGCAGGCAGGGTGCTGATGTATTTGCATTAGCTTTTGGCCTGGTGCCCAATGAGAATTACGAGGTTGTTTTCAACTCGTTATTAGCCCATTTAAAAGAAATTAATTATCATTTTGATACAGGTATTTTAGGAACTCCCCTGCTGATAAAAGTGCTTTCAGAAAATGACAGGGATGATATTGCCTACCAAATTATGAATCAAAAAGATTCCCCGGGCTTTGGTTATTTACTGAACGGCAAAAACAGCACTTTATGGGAATCGTGGAATGGAGATGGCTCCAAGTGCCACCCTATGTTTGGAAGTGTAGTGGAATGGTTTTATTCGGGTATTGGCGGGATAAAGGTTGATCCGGCAAATGTTGGTATGAAACATTTTTTAATTCAGCCAAAACCTATAGCCGATTTAAATTATTGCAAATCCTCATACAATAGTTCATTTGGAAAAATACGTTCAGAATGGAAAAGAGATAATGGAAAGCTGCAGGTATTGATTGAGGTCCCTAAAAATAGTTCAGCAACCTTTGTTTTGCCTGCAAATAAAACGAAGATAAAGTATGATTCCGGACAAAGCACTTTAGCAAAAGAAATCAACAATAAATATGAGCTTGAATTTCAATCGGGCGTATATAAGTTTGAAATATTATAAACATCCAGCTTCTTAGTTTCAGATGTCTCTAGCTAAAAGACTTATTTTTCTGTTCCACTTTATTTGGGCTTCTTTGTCTGAACCATGACTGGTTTCTTCATCATACTGATGCTGCAGTTTTTCGAACTCCTGATAAAACCTCTTGTAATTGGCTTTGATCTCATTCTTATAATTTTTGGTGTAATGGCTCGCGTTTAGGGCATCCTGAACCTTTTTTCCAATAAAGAACCCGATAACAATATGCCCCTGTTCGTGAGCGATTAGCTGATCTAAATTCTCATTTTTTATTCTCGATCTGTCGAGGTAACTCCGAGAGCTATTAGGACTGATGTTCAACGTGACCCTTACTTTCACATCTTGTGAACGTCGGGTACCCTCTATGTTGAAACCATAACTATAATCTATATATGTCATGCTTGCAAAGGATGCATTATTAGGCACAGGACCTTTGAAAAAGTTAATGTCAATTACCGGAATATCTTTAGAAATATTGCGCTGAGCATAACAACCACCCGGAGCCAAAAGCAAAAGGATAAACACAGAGAACAATACCCTAATAATCAACCGACTACTTCTGATAAACACGTACATAATCTACTTCAAAACGGTTGGGGAATTTGGTATTTGCAAGCTCTCCCCCATTCGTACCTCCCATGGCAAGGTTCAACAGCATATAATGAGGTTGTTTGAATGGATGTGTATTACTGCCATCTTTGTTGTAAAGACTATCCATATCTACTTTAATCAGCAGTTGATCATCTATATATAAAGCGATGTCTTTTTCTGTCCAGTCCATTCGCCAGATGTGGAATTTTGAGACCCATTCAGGTCCGCCCAATTCTATGATGGACTTGGTATTACTGTGCCATTCAGCTTGATATTTTTTTGAGGTCCCCACAGCAATGTTGGCCAGTAATTTCCCTCGGTAATATTCCATCATGTCTATTTCACCATTAGAAGGCCATTCTCCGGATACACCGAGTGTCCACCATGCCGGCCAAAGCCCGGAGCTTACATCAATTTTACCCCGCATTACAAAACGACCATATTGCCAGGAATGTTTACCAGCGGTTTTTATGCTCGACGAAGTATATTCAGCATTTTCGCGATTAATTCTCCAATCTCCAGATTCCTTTTTAAACCCTGGATTAGGTATGGTTTCTTTTCTTCCTTCAATAACAAGCAGCCCGTTTTCACACCAGGCATTATCCGCCTGGTACCATTGGGCTTCTTCGTTGCGTACAAAGCCCTGCTCATACTTCCAGCTTGTAGAGTCAGGTTTACCATTATTGTTAAACTCATCTGCCCAGACCAACTTATAACCTTCTTTTGTGTAAATCGATTCTGGGTTTGCTTTCTGTGCCGATACATTTAAAGTTCCAGCAACGGCAAAAGCAAAAAGGATGCAAGTCATTTTATTTGCCATATTCATTTCTAATACAAGTGATATGCATCCCTTAAGGTAATCATTCTGAATTTTATTCCAACATTTTAACCCATTCTATAGAAAAATTCGTCGGATACGATTTTACCATCTTTAACTTCATACACACAAATCTCGCTCATCGGCATTCTACCATGCTCTTTATAGGTGGCGTCGATATCCATAACTATAGAAAAATGGTTGTCTGCAACAAGCGGGTCTGAGGTCGAAGCACTATGAATTTCTGCTACGCTTTCTTCCCACTGCAACGTTTTATTTTTAACTGCTTCCTTGCCTTCCGTCAATTCCATCGGAGAACCTTTTGGCTCTTTACTAACTACATTGTCGGCATACAGTTCATCAATGGCTTCTGCGTGTTTGCCTTCACGGCAAAGCTGTACTAATTTGTTAGCTACTTCCTGAGTATTCATACGATTATATTTAAGTTATCTCTAAGTTATTACAAATCTGCCTTTTAATTGTTTCCCAAATGTTATGTTTGGGTTATTTTGGCATTCATGGTAAATAAAAACCAGAACGCCGCAGATTAAGCTTTTTTAGCTAAATTAGTTTTAATTTAACGCAAACAAACCTTAGAATGAAGCCTGAAGTACAAAAGCTCCACAAAGTATGGGAAATCAACAGAGCTGATCAAAACACTTCCTTTCCACAAATAAGTTTTGATGATTTAACCAATGCAATTATCAGTACAGGCCCCTTCTATTATTACATTATCGACTTTTACGACATGTCCATCTCTAACGTAAGTCCTTCAATTTATGAGATACATGGTCTGTCTCCTGAAACGGCGAGTTTTAATGATATTTTGAGCATGTGTCATCCCGACGATACAGATTTCATTGTCAAAGCAGAGGCTGCTGTAGCCAGTTTCTTTTATAAAAATATTGGAGCAGATAAACTGCTTAAATACAAGGTAAATTACTGCTTCAGAAGTCGGCTGAAAAATGGTGAATATGCATTACTTAACCATCAGGCGCTAATGCTCACTTTAGATCCCTCAGGGAAGTTTGGTAAATCCCTTAATATCCATACCCGTATCGATCACTTAACGAATTTTAACTCTTATAAATTCTCACTGATCGGCTTAAATGGTGAGCCTTCTTTTATGAATATGGGCGTGGGTATGGATGACAATTCAAAAAATGCTATGCAATTTTCAAAACGGGAAATTGACATCATCAAACACATTGCTGAAGGATTAAGCAGTTATGAAATTGGCGAAAAACTTTTTATAAGTGAACAAACCGTTCAAAAACATCGCAAAAATATTTTGGAAAAATCTGAATGTAAAAACACAGCACAATTGATTAAGAACAGTGTGCTGCAGGGGTTGGTCTAAGTTTATAAAGAGTAGATATAAATCTATTCAGAAAAACTTTTGCTGATTGCTTTCAGGTAAGTTTCATTGTTGGATCGTTTGAAAACAATGTCCTTACATTGGTTGAATTCAACGAATGTTTTTAAAGCCTGAACAAACTTTTCGATAACGGTTTGCTCAAGATCAACGGATTCAAAATGGATGTTATGAACGATCAGCATTTTTTGTTTGCGGTCGGCTTTGGCATCCATCCTTGCGATAAAAGTTTCCCCTGCGAGTACAGGAAGCGAAAAATAACCGTACAGGCGTTTAGGGGCTGGTACAAAGCATTCGATCTGGTAATCAAAATTGAAGAAATCCTTTAAGCGGTGGCGGAAGACGTTGAGGATATCGAAGGGTGAAAGGATGAAGACCTCATTGGATAGTTTAATGTTAATTTCCTGATTGGGCAGCATATAGAGCGGGCCTTTCAAACCTTCTATAATTACCATTTTTATTTTGCCTGCCTGAACCATGTTTTCCAGTTCCTTTTTAACGAGGTTGCCTTTTACCCGACGGGCGCGCCAAGCCATTTCTTTCGCAGAGCAGATACCCAAAGCACCTAAAGTACGATAGATCACAAAACGAGCGTATTCCCCATCAGTGGGCATGGCTAAGTCTGTTTCATGCGGCACTAAATTAAATGGCAAGTCATAGGTCTTCTGAAAGGCTTTTGTACGGCTGATCATCAACTTCCCGTTAAGGTAAAGTCTTTCCAGCGCAACCTTAGCGGGTCGCCAATCCCACCAGCCGGAGCTGGCTTCTGTGCGGTCGTTCTCAAAATCTCCAACCATTAGTGCCCCTTCCCTTTCCACCCTGTCCAAAATCTGCTTCATTAAGTTAATTTCAGGCTTGGTGAGTGGTTTGCCTTGCGTTTCAAAGGCCTTTTTTACAGGCAGTGAAAAACGAAAATCGTCCATCGGAAGGTAACCGGCATCCGAAGTGAAGTACTCATAAATGCGGCCATCCTCGCAAAGGTTGGCAAGCCATTCTGTTTTATAATCAGGTATGCGTGCAGCCATCACATGATGATGGGCACGCTCTACAACATAATTTGTATCCAGCTGTACAAAACCCAGATGATCAATCACTCGATAAACAGCTTCTATTCCCGTCCCGAATTGTGCTTTGCGGGCAAGTCCGGCGGCATCAAGAATAATTTTACGTGCTTGTAGTTTAGTAAGGACAATAGATTCTATGGGCATAAAAAATATATAAGGCTTTCATACTATAAAGGTAATATGAAAAGTAATAAAACGGACGAACCATCTCATTACTTTATTTAGATTAATTACAATTAGCATACTTTTGCTTACTTTCGGCAAAAAATAAATAGGATGATTAAAAACTTACTTTTGCTGCTCTCATTTCTGCTACTTTCGCTTTCTCAGACCTATGGTCAGAACATTAAAATTCAGGGCGTTGTTACAGATAAAAATTCAGGGGTTCCATTTGTAACTATCGAAACAAATAAATCGACAAAAACACAAACTGATACCAAAGGACATTTTACATTATTTGTAGAAGCCGGTACCCCCGTAGTATTAAAAACAAAAGCTGTAGGATATAAAAGTCTAAATATAGAACTAGGATCTTTGCAACGTGACACAACCTTAAACTGGGTACTGGAACAAGAAAACAACACATTGGAAAATGTAATTATCTCTGCAACCCGCAAGCCCGAAAACATACGTAACATCGCTGCATCAGTAAGTGTTGTTTCAAAAAAGAAGCTCGAATCAGAAATGACCATTAATCCTGATTTAAGTACAATTTTAGCCAATCAGGTTCCGGGATTTGCCCCAACTGCACAAACAGGAAATAACGTGGGGCAAAACCTCCGCGGACGACCAATGCTGGTTATGATTGATGGGGTAAGCCAATCTTCTCCGTTAAGAAATGCAGAAGTAGACCTGCGTTCTATAGATCCTGCTGTTTTACAGCAGATAGAAGTTGTAAAAGGTGCAACTGCAATTTACGGTAATGGCGCAGCCGGCGGCTTGGTCAACTACATTACACTTGTTCCTGATACTGCTGCAAAGTTTGCAGGAAAAACATCTGTTAACTTAAACGGATCGCTGATCAACCCAAAAAACTCCGGCGGTGGCCGCATCAATCAAATGTTTTATGGCAAGGTTGGAAAGGTTGATTACGTAGCTAGCGGAACTTACGAACAAACGGGTGAATATAAAGATGCTAAAGGTGATGTAGTTGGCCCTAACTATAGTTTAGGTGAAACTGACAGTTACAATGCATTCTTCAAAGTTGGCTATCAGCCAACCAAAAACCAACGTTTGCAGCTTGTGTATAATATGTACAGCAGCTTACAGAACAGTAATTTCACGTTAGTAAATGGGAATCTTGCCACGGGTCAAAAGGCTACCGGAGTTTTAGGTAAACCTCTTGGTATACCAACCGGGGTTGATTACAACCACAATATCCACCTTTCGTATAAAATAGACAGCATACTATTGAACACCAGTCTGACTGTTGATACTTACTTTGAAAAGCGCAAAGATGTATTTTACGTTTCTTTAGGTCGTTTTGATGGTGGCGATGGACAATCGCTAGCTACAAATGATAAAAAAGGTGCTCGCTTATTTTTGGAAACACCTGTTCTGCAAACTTCAGCTTTAAAGGCAACACTAGCTTATGGTGCAGATTTTTTAAAGGATAAAACGGCACAGCCTTTAGTTGATGGCAGGACTTGGGTACCAGAAATGGATATGGCCAACCTGGCTCCATTTGCACAAGCAAGTATAACTGCGTTAAATGACCTGATATTTACTACCGGAATACGCCTGGAACATGTAAATATTAATGTGGACGACTACAAAACATTGCGCACTACAAATGCAACAGGGGGAACGTTAACACCTTCTTTTGATGTTACTGGTGGTAAATTAAAGTACAACACCTATCTGTATAACGCAGCATTAAAATATAACCGTATTGCATTGTTCAGTCCTTTTATCAGTTTCTCTCAGGGCTTTTCTGTGATGGATATTGGCCTGGCATTACGTGAAGCTAAAGTGAACAGCATTGATAAGATCAATACCGACGCCGTAAAAGTGAATAATTATGAGGCTGGTTTTCAAAGTACATATCAGGACCTGACTTTCCTTGCTTCCGTGTACAGAAGTACATCAAAACTTGGTATTGAAGTGGTATATGACGCGGCTACAGGATTGTTTAATACCGCCAGAAGTCCGGAAGAAATATATGGATTTGAACTCGCTGCCAATTATAAATTGATGCCTTCATTAGAATTTGGTGCAAGTTATAGTTACACAGAAGGTAAACGTGACATTGATAACAATGGCAAATTTGATGACAGTGCGGATATGTATATGAATGGTCGCCGGATTTCGGCACCTAAAATTACCGGAACAGTTACTTATAGCCCGTTGACCGTATTAGATCTAACACTTAACTATACCGGAATAGCGTCACGTAACCGATTCGAGAAAAACGCCTCAGGTGTTTACAATGGTAATGAAGGAGCAGTTAAAGCTTATAACCTATTCAGTTTTGCAGGCAGCTACAGGGCTAATAAAAACACCCGGATTACTTTAGGTGTAGAAAACCTGTTTAATCAGGATTATTTTCCAGCAAGGGCGCAATGGTTTATGCAACCGGGTTTTTATTCTAAAGGCAGAGGGACATCAGTTAACCTGGGCTTATCCGTAAGCTATTAGATAAGTCCAGGTTGTTTGGGCCTCGTTATAATTATTATATTGCCCTCGTAGCACTGTGTATGGCTTTGCTTTTTTTATCCTGCAGCAAACCGATGATTTCCCATCCTGTTGTGCTGTATTCTTTGGGTAATTCAAGACTGAGCTGACCTTTTTCGGATTGATCCAACCGGAAGGTCTGTAAGCTTCTCACAATCTGAGTATGGCTCAGTGTACGGCCTTCATTTTCCCCGCGTTTGATCTGATGAACTGCTTTCTTTTGCACGATTGCGATAAGCAGTTCATCTTCGCTAGTTTTTCCAGTAACCTGATAACTAAGGCTCATTTTTCCGCCCTGCTGTTTGCCCTGCAGCTGCAGCGTGCTAACTGAGCTACCGGTAAGACCGCTTTCAATGGCATAATTCATGGCTGACTCATTGGAACCTACGAATTCAGTTTTACCGTTAACCACTACCTGCGGTGTGTAAACCTGCGCACGAAGTTTGCTTGCATAATCGTATTGACGTTTGCTGTAGTCCCGATTGCTAAACACATCACGCCAGCCCTGGTTGTCCCAGTAATCTACATGATAAGACAAAGCATAAACGGGTTTGTCGCCAGCTTCCCGTTGCACTTTAGCCAGTAGCTCGTCTGCTGGCGGACAACTCGAACAGCCTTCAGAAGTAAAGAGCTCCAGGACAACGAAACCATCTCCTTTTATCGTTTGTGAGATGGATGATTTGGAAGCCATTGATCTATTGGCCAGGGTCGCGGTCAGTAATAAGATGACGGCTAATGCGCAAAGCATGATGAGTTGTATCCTTTTCATAATTTGAATCTTTAATTTGATCCAAACTTAGGGACTAATGATACCCAAAAACAGGAAATTCGGGTTGAATCGGACAATTGGGATCGCCACATAGGCAGGGCGATCCTTCAATTGGATTGCTGTTAACGGTTCTCCATCCAGGATAAGAAAGAGGTCGATTTTTCTTTATTGATGAGCAGTTTATCGGGCGTTTCGAGTACCAATTTCACATACAGCTTACGCAGGAAATAATGCTCAATTTCCTTAATCGCGCTGAAGTTGACCAGGTATTGTCGGTTAACCCTAAAAAACTGTTTCGGGGAAACCGCTCCGGCTACCTGATCCAGCGATTGGCTCAGGGAAAATTCCTGCCCGTCGAAACACATGATTGAAGTGGACTCATTCCGGATGTAGAAATAGGCGATTTGTGCGACTTGTACTGTGGTATATTTCTGGTGCTTGAATACAAGGAAACTCGTTTTCTCGGCAGGTTGGACCATCTGAGTCAGCAGATCGCTTAGATCCGGAATAGTCTTTTGCTGGAAGAAGTTTTTCAGGTCGTCCACTTTTTTC
>NZ_CAMLHF010000149.1 GCF_946479715.1 uncultured Pedobacter sp.
GAGATCTGTGGTAGTGACTGGAGTTCAGACGTGTGCTCTTCCGATCTAGTCCTGGTAATTTAATTCAAACTTAACCTCTCCATTAGGATAGGTGCCGACTTTGATCCAGCCCTGAAGCTGGTAGAACTGTTCCGCACGGGTATTTGGAGCTGTACCTAATACCACTTTTTCTTTGGTCTGCCCAAAATACCAGTTTATCATTAGCCTGTGCAATTCCTTACCTATTCCTTTTTCTGCGAATTCAGGATCTACAAAGAGTGCCCAGACGCTTTTGTCGCGTAAGTCGATAATGGAGAAACCTACTATTCGATTGCCCACTTCACAAACCCATCCCTTTCCTTTTTCTGTAATGTAAAATAGTACATCCTTATCAGGAACAAGATCAGGGTTGCTCAGTGTGTTCTCCTTTACCAGATGTCTTACGATCTGGATTTGTTTGATGTCAGCTGGTTCTGCAATTCTGAAATTCATACACTCAAATATATCAATTCTAATCTATGGCTACAGCATAGTCATGGATGAATTGACCGTTAGGATTTTAGCAGCCCGACGCTCTTTTGCAAGTGATGGCCGATAGTGGTACCTACTGCTAGGGTCGGTTGCCGCTATTGTGTGCTTAGCATTGGGATGGAGTGTTCTTGCTTATTATTTTAAATCGGTTTGATTTGAGCCTTGATTGTCACAGGTGCTGATCAATAGCCTAATTAAGGAAAAATCGATTAAGTATCTTTTCCATAAGTTTGTTGATCGGGGGAACATTTGCCAGCTTTTCCTTAATTTCGTCTGCCGATTGCACATAGGCTGAGGGAATCAGATCACCCTTGCAGTGTAGCAACAGGTCAACAATTGTTTCTTCAGTGGCTTCCAGGTGGAACTGCAGGGCTAGTATCTTGTCCTGGTAAAGGTAGGCCTGATGATTGTTGGCAGCGGAGGTCAGCAGATCCTGAGCGCCATATGGGATATCAAATTTATCCCCGTGCCAATGGAAAACAACAGGCCCCTCTTCAAAAAGGTTACTGAGCCAGTTTTGTGCGGAGAACTGCACATTGGCATGGACCTGATGCCAGCCGATTTCCTTGTGGGTTGCGGGATATACCCGGGCTCCCAGGCAACTGCTCGCCAGCTGAGCACCCAGGCAGATTCCCAGAATTTTTTTACCTGCAAGGATACATTCCCTGATAAATATTTTTTCGGGCAACAGCCATGGGTACTTGTCTTCATCATCAACGCTCATCGGGCCACCCATTATGATAACTGCATCGAGCTGGTCGATCTCTGGCAACTGATGTTGTTTCTCGAAGAACAGGGTATGGCTAAGCGATATATTGTACTGGCTTGCCCATTTTAGAATGTGTCCCGGACCTTCAAACGGGACATGCTGCAGGATATGTATTTTCATTTTTCAGGTGCTTTTTTCCTGGTAAAAACTTTCCAGAGATTTTTTTCAAATATAGCTTTCACCAGCTGAATCGGAAATTATCCACCAGGTTTTACCCCTGCGCCTCTAATTTTTTTTCTTCTGATAAATAGGTAAATGATACTACTGATCAGCGGATCTGGTAGTCTGGACGATCCTGTGATAGCGGGATGAGTTTTTCGTTCGAAAGCGCACAGAATGTTTGATTTCGGGCATGAGCATAAATGATAGCCTGTCCTATGTGCTTGTATGGCCATTTTTGGGTGGCATAACTCTTGTTTAACTGCTGAAGAAAACAAACTGTACCATGCGCATAAATGTGATTAACGATCGATCAGCAAGCCATATTCAGCTGGCTGCGGGCAGGGTTGCCGGGGATTTCATTCCGGTTTTAGGGATATGGTTCAGGACGGGGGCGTTGCCGATGATGATTCTGTGCTTACTTTTAGGACAATTTGCCTTTGCACAAAGCCATCTGCCTGTGATCAGGGCCTCTTCTAAAACGGCCAGTATCAGGGATGGGAAACACCTCAAGAAAAATTATTGGGCGATCATGCCGGAAAGAAAGCCGGATTATTATTATGCGGAAATTCCTGAAAGGACGCAAACCATTACCTTTATCACTGATTTGGATTCTATTTCGTTCCCGGTAAGCTACGGAAAGGATTATGATTTCGTCATTTTGCTGAACGGAAAGGACAGTTGTTTTACCCGCATTTCAACACGGTATAGAGAATTTAATGCGTTTACAAAAGTCAGCTCCACAGCCGCACCAGATACCATTCCCTTTACTTTAGGTGACAACCGAAAGCTATATGTGGATGCCATGCTGAATGGCTCCGGGGTTCATCATAATCAGCTTGATCTGGGTGCGGGGGGAACGCTCATTAACAAAAAGTCTGTCGGGAAAGTGAAGATGAACTTTGATCAGAAAGTGAACCTGGCCAATTCCGATGGGGTGCATGAGGTGCCTTCAGCCAGCAAGAACGTGCTGCAAATCGGGAACCTGGTTTGGGATAGCATTGGTATTGCTGTTGCAGGTAACATGAAGGATCATGAAGACCTGCTGATCGGAAATTCATTGTTTAGAGGTAAGGTGCTGGAAGTTAATTACGATAAGAAGCTATTGATTGTTCATGATGCACTTCCCCCTCAGGCTGCTGCTTATTCCCGTCACGATATGTTACTTGATGGGGGAGTGATCCCTATATCGCAGTTAATCTTAGGGTCAGAAACAAAATGCAAACGGGATGGGTGATGTTTGATACGGGTGCCCGCACATCGATTTTAAACACTGCGGATTTACCCCTGAGCTACCGCATACTGAATGAACTTGCAGGGATGATTGGTTTAGATGAACAGGTTACCCCTCAACTAACGATCGGAGATTACCGGCTTTCCCGGTTTGAATACAAGAGCAGGGAAATGGGGGGAGAAGGCCTGAACATGATTCTGGGCAACGATCTGCTGAGCAGGTTTAACCTGATCATAGACAATAAAAACGGCTATTTGTTTATGAAACCCAATTCGCTGATGGATACGGCTTATAAGAAGCGGGAAGAATACTACGTGGTCAGAACCGCTGCTGTTCTGTTGGTCTTGCTTACGATACTTGTCATCTGGCTGAAAAGGAGGAGGAAAAAATAAGGTGGCTCTTTAAAAAACAATGCTCATTAAATTTCATTGCTGTTTTGCTATTAAATTGGCGGAAACTCAGATTTTCTGGAGGTTTGCTAATTTGCTTTGATTACGCCTTTGGTATGGGGGTTTAAGGCGCTTAAGATAAATTCAGATCAAATATTCATTTCATTAATCCTGCACCAAGGTTGGGGATTATTCCGTATGTGGCCACCTCTTTCGCGGAACGTGGCCTCTATTACGGCCCAAAATGATCAGTCGATTTCGCTGAAAAGTGGCCAATCGGCTCATTTTAAGCGGTTAAAGACTTCTTTAGACAAGCAGATTTATCAAAAATCGATGCTGCAATCTCCTTTCAGATCACAAAAACAGCCCCAAGAGCTCCGAAATATACAACTTCTACAAACGAATATTTATAAAGTGCCTGCGGATATAGGTTCAAAACCATCGAATATCAGTCTTCGCTTGTGTTGCACTTGGCATACACCGAATTTTAAGGCTGCTTAATAGCATTTATGACCCAAACGCCAGGGTAAGATGGCGAAGTTTATCTATCAATTTTAAATTTTATTTATTATGAAAACAAGCAAGAGCTTATTCGAAAAGAGAATCGAATTAAAAGACTGCCAGATCAATGGTGGTCGGTTGGCTTCCACGCAAAAAACCACTGCAACCAGTACCTGTGTTGACAACTGTTCAGACACCAGGTACACGGTTAAAGACGACAACAAGACGACGATTCAGGTTTGTACCGATTATAACTGTCCGGATTAAAGCCGGCTCTTAAACAAACAGAAATCATAATCTGAAAAAATTATTCTAATTATTTTATTAAACAAATTTCAAAAAAATGAAAATTAATAAAGGTTTATTCGAGAAAAAGATCGACTTAAAAAGCTGTCAGATCAACGGAGGCAAACTGGCTTATGGTACCATGAGCGATTGCCAGATACGAACTGGTACAACCAGTTCCCCGGATACGCATTATACCTATTATAATGATGATGGAAGCATCAGAAGCACCAGAACGGTTTACAATCTTTCAAATTCCATTGATTAAGAATTGAAAATAAAATGGAGGTAACGCCTCCATTTTTAACCGGGTAGTCAGGCAAAATTGATTTTAAACCAGTTTACAATAGATAAGTATGATCCTAATTTTCTCCATCAGCGACGATTACTCAACAAGCGGGGTAATTAACTGGTTAATAAACCTAAAGAAAGATTTTATACGAATTAATGAAAATACCGATGTAAAATTAATTTCTCTTACAGATACAGCCTTCACCCTTCGTATTAATGGTAAAATAGTTTGTAGCAAAGAAATAACAAGGATCTGGTATAGAAGAGGTGATCTGTTTTTTCAACAAAACTTCGATAGCGAATACCTAAATAACTACCTGTTAAGAGAAAATGAAAGTTTAATGGAATACATCCACTACACTTTCGATAAAATAGCATCGATAAACAATTTCGCAACCAGAGATGTCAATAAACTTCAGATACTTGATTTATGCAATAAATTTAAAATCCTGACACCAAACTTTATGGTTAGCGGCAATAAAGATGCTCTGTTAGATTTTTACAACGAAGAAAAAAACATCATCTCCAAACCCTTAAACTCGCCACTGTCTGTTTACGATTCAGATAACTTTATTCATTTAGCCTATACAACAGAAATCGGCCTGAATGATATCAACGAATTACCAGCTGAGTTTGTCCCTACATTTTTCCAGAAAAATATTATAAAAGATTACGAAATAAGGTGTTTTTATCTGGACGGAGATTTCTATGCGATGGCAATCTTTTCACAAAAAAATAAAAAGACCGAAGTAGATTTTAGAAACTATGATAATTCAAAGCCAAATCGATTAAATCCCTATCAGTTTCCAAAGTCTTATCAAAAAAAGATTAGGCGGTTGCTGGATCATATCGGCCTGAATTGTGCTTCATTTGATGTCGTCTATTCTAAAGAAGACCACCAGTATTATTTTTTAGACCTTAACCCTATAGGCCAGTTCGGCATGGTATCCAGCCCCTGCAACTATAATCTCGAAAAGGTTCTTGCTTTAAACCTCTGATATGAAAAAAATTAAAGTCGAAATACAAAAAGGAGTAGCGCCTGTTCATTTAAAATCTTTAATCAAGAAAGAAAGGCCTGCCTACCTCATTAAAACCAGACCATCAAAAATTTTTGCCACCAATAGTTTACAATTAGACCTATTTTATAAATCGCCGTTATGAGTAAATTCTTTCTACGAAACCAGTTATGTATTCCGGTTAAAGGTTACAATAGGGCAATCATTTATGATATACTTCGAAAAGATTATTTCTTCATTCCGAAAGCGCATTTTCACATTTTAGATACGGATGATTTCATCGACTTTAATAAAATCGAAGACGATGAAGAAAGGCAATCCCTTATTGATTTTTTAATTAACGAAGAAATCGTATTCGAACTTGCCGATCGAAACCAGAAACAATGCTTTACAGCGCTCAACAGAAAGCTGGAAGTGCCTAATAAAATCACAAACATCGTACTGCATTCCAATGTAGACCTTAATTTCTTTGATTGCATCAAAGATGAATATATTCTAAACCTATCCATTATTGCCCCTCAGGTAGATGATAACCTGTTTAAAGTTTTAAAAAGGATAGATACTCTTGAAGTGGATAGTATTTACCTATACATCGAAAACTTCGATCGCGACAATTTAGAAGATCATCGTAAACGGCTAAGCGATTATAACTTAGTTTTTTCCGTTAACTTTTTCAATTCAAAAAATAGTACAGAAAAAACCGAGCTGTATCAAAACGTCTATTTCAACTATTTTGATGAAGAATTTGCCACCTATAAATGCAAATTAACGATAGATAAACTAGGTGTTAATACAGCACATTTTTTAGAAGCCTACAACTTTCACTCCTACTATTTTGGCAAGGTGTACATTGATAGCGATGGGAACATTAAAAATGGCTTAAACAATACCTTAAGCTTTGGCCAGGTTACATCAACCACTTCAGCACAGTTTTTAAATTTAGTCTCATCCGATCAGTTCCAGGAACTGGGAAATGTTCAGAAAGAGAATATGCTGGTTTGTTGTGATTGCGAATTCAGGTATATGTGTGTAGACAGTCGGGTTCCTGTTAAAGGTATTGACAAGTGGTATCATCCAATCGAATGCAATTACAATCCGTATTTATCAAAATGGGAAGATGAGGATGAATATCTTAATCTAAATCATTCTGGAGTTACCATTTCAGCCTCTGGATGCTTGATAGATGAGGAAAAGTTGTCTCAAAAATTCAATAGTATCTGGTCTGCTTAATATGAAAAAATTCCCCTTTTTTAAACAGCCTGACGCTAAGGATTGCGGTCCTACCTGCCTGCGCATTATAGCCAGGCACTATCATAAAAGTATTCCGTTACAACTCATCAGAACGCTTTCTGAAACTACCAGAGAAGGAAGTGGTTTGATGGGGCTTAGTCATGCAGCGGAGCGTTTGGGGTTTAGAACATTGGGTGTTAAGATAGATTTCAATATGCTGGTTGCAGATGCACCCTTGCCTTGTATTGTGCATTGGAATAAAAACCACTATGTCGTAGTTTATAAAATTGATAAAGCAGGTCAGGTGTATGTTTCAGATCCCAGTTTTGGTTTAATTACTTATACCAAAGAAGAATTTTTAAAATGTTGGATTGGAGAAAATGCGCACGACAATACAGAAGAAGGCATTGCGCTGATTTTAGAAACCAGCCCGTCATTTTATCAAAATGATTTTGAAGATGAAGTGAAGAAAACAAGTTTTTCTTTCTTATACCGCTATTTACTGAAGTATAAAGCGTTGGTTCTTCAGCTTGCGGTTGGACTCTTAGCGGGAAGTTTATTATCGCTTATTTTTCCATTTCTTACACAAAGCATTGTTGATGTTGGTATCCAAAACCAGGACATTAACTTCATTTACATGGTTTTGCTGGCTCAGGTGATGCTTTTCATTGGCAAAATGGGGATAGACATTATCCGTAGCTGGATTTTGTTACATCTATCTACAAGGATTAATATCTCCATTGTTTCCGATTTTTTTATCAAGTTAATGAAACTTCCCATCAGTTTCTTTGATACGAGAATGAATGGAGATATTATGCAGAGAATCAACGACCACCATAGAATAGAACAATTACTCACCAACTCATCACTTAACACATTATTCTCACTGGTAAATTTGTTCATTTTTAGTATCGTACTGTTTCTGTATGATTATCGGTTATTTATAGTTTACTTATTTGGTGCCGTCATGTACGTGGGATGGATCAGTTTTTTTCTTAAAAAACGAAAGGAATTAGATTATAGAATGTTTTCTCAGGTTTCACAGGAACAAAGTATGGTTATTGAGCTGATAAATGGCATGCAGGAGATAAAAATGCATAATGCGGAAAAACAAAAAAGATGGGGCTGGGAATTTTTACAGGTAAAGTTATTTAAAATCAAAATCAAGTCTCTTTCATTAGAGCAATGGCAATCTGTCGGCGGTGGTTTCATCAACCAAATAAAAGATATTTTAGTGAGTTTTCTCGCTGCAAAACTGGTTTTGAGCGGTAATCTTACTTTGGGTATGATGCTTTCTGTACAATATATCATTGGTCAGCTAAATAGCCCTTTATTGCAATTAATAGATTTTATCAAACAAACACAAGATGCCAAAATCTCGCTGGAAAGACTGGGGGAAATTCATGACAAAGAGAACGAAGAGGGTGATGAAGAACAATACGCTGTTGAAATCCCGCAAAAAGATATCGAATTAAATGATATTTCATTTAGATATACTGGATCTGATTCATTTGTTTTTCAAGGTCTGAACCTGGCTATTCCTTATCAAAAAACCACAGCAATAGTAGGTGCAAGTGGTAGTGGTAAAACTACACTATTGAAGCTGTTAACAAAATTTTATGAACCTGACAAAGGCGAAATAAAAATTGGGAATACAGACATGAAAAATATCTCTCCGAGATATTGGCGAGACCATTGTGGTGTAGTTATGCAGGAGAGCTATGTATTTAATGATACCATTGCCAATAATATCGCTATTGGTGAAGATGCGGTAGACAAGCAAAAGTTGAGAAAAGCGATAGAAATTGCCAACATACAGGACTTTATTGAAAGTCTGCCGTTGAGCTATAATACCAAAATTGGAAATGAGGGCATTGGCGTAAGCGGCGGACAAAAACAGCGGCTATTTATAGCGAGAGCTGTTTATAAATCACCTGATTACATTTTCTTTGATGAGGCTACAAGTGCACTAGATGCAAACAACGAAAAGATTATTATCGAAAACCTAGAGCAGTTTTTTAAGGGAAAAACAGCTATAGTAATAGCCCACAGACTTTCTACGGTTAAGCATGCTGATAAAATTATTGTGTTAGATAAAGGGATGGTTGTAGAAGAAGGCAGCCACAGCCAGTTGGTGGCAAAAAAAGGAGAATATTATAGATTAATAAAAAACCAGCTTGAACTTGGAAACTAGAAGAGACAAATTGGATGAAATAGAACTTCGATCGGAGGTCGTGCAGGATGTTTTGGCAGAACCACCACATTGGATGGTACGCTGGGGCAACGTTGTTGCTTTGTCCATAATTTTGATGGTTTTATTGATGAGCTATTTCATCAGATATCCGGAGTTTGTGCCTGCTTCCATTATCGTAACCTCACAAAATCCGCCGGAAAAGCTCGAAGCAAGAACTGATTCCAGGATTGAGAAAATCTTCATCAAAGATCACCAACAAGTAAAGAAAGGTGAAGTATTAATGGTTTTACAATCTACAGCAAATTATAAAGACCTTTTGGAACTAAAAAAAATCACGGATTCTACTTCTTCGCATCAATTGTTTTCATTTCCGGTTGATAAGATTTCTGACTTTAAATTAGGAGAAATCCAAAGTGATTACAATGCTTTTGCAAAAGCATTTCAGGACGAAAAGTTGTTTACAAGACTTCGCCCTTATGCTCCTGAAAATGTAGCCGCTGATCAAAATATTGCCGAATACAGGAGCAGGATAGTAACGCTAAAACAACAAAAAGATCTGGAACTTGCAAAATATGAACTGATAAGGAAAAATTATCAGCGTTCACAAAAGCTTTTTAGCCAAAATGTCATTTCTACAATGGAATTGGAAAGTGAAAGGATTAAATTTTTACAAGCACAGCAAAGTTTAGAAAATATCAATATCTCTTTATCCCAAACAGAAGAAGGTATTTCCAATCTCCATAAAACAAAAAGTGGGGCAACCATAAATGCTGAAAAGGACAAGGTCAATTATGCTTCTCAAACTTTACAGCTGTTTGAGCAGTTAAGAAAGTCATTAAAACAATGGGAGCAAAGTTACCTGATTGTTTCCTCTACAGATGGTACCGCAAGTTTTCAGCAGTTCTGGGGAGAAAACCAGTTCGTAAAAAGGGGGAATGCTATTTTATCTATTTTGCCTGACGATAAGAAAACGCTGATTGGGAAAATGTCTGTTTCTGCAACCAATTCCGGAAAAATTTCTCATGGCGTAAAGGTTTTGATCAAGCTAGACAACTATCCTTATCAGGAATATGGTATTGTGGAAGGAAGGGTTCAAAATGTATCTTTGACCCCCGATGAAAAAGGAAATTATTATGTAGATGTTATTCTTTCTAAAGGACTGAAAACTTCTTATTCCAGGAACCTCATTTTTGACAAAGAACTAAGTGGCAAGGCCGAAATCGTAACCCAGGATTTAAGATTAATTGAACGGGTTTTCTATCAGATCAGAAAACTTTTAAGATACCAGACTCAGTAGATTTGTGTTAAATATGTTAACAATTTTAATCACCTTTAAAATATATAATGTTTTCGTTAATGAATAGTGCATCAACCGCTTTTGCCCGTTTTCTGCTTTGTGGCATTTTGATTGTCAGTGCATGCAGTAATGGAGAAAACGCAACTAAAGTAAAAAATAAGCGTACGTCGGCAGCCCCTTCAGAAAAAGATTATCTGGCCACAATTATTGCTTTGGACACCCTATCAAATGAGGCTTATAAAAAGGCAATTGATAAAGAATACAGCCTTTTCAAAGTTCATGATAGTAGTACCGAACCTTACTTTCATTATTTTAAAGCAAGAAAGTATCTGTTGGAAAGGAAACCGGATAGTGCTGTTGCAGAATATCAGAAAATGAAAGGCAGAGCACCAAATGATGAGGTGGAACTATTGAAGTCTTATAGCATTTTGGGTAAGAGTTTTGGTGATGGACTAATGGTCGAATCAACATTAATGAGGAAAATATTTGATGCTATGGAAGTTTCAGAAAAGGTTCATAGCCGCATCACTTATCGGTTTTATGATTTATTGGCTAAAGCTTATTTCCAAAATAACAATGAAAAAAAATCGCTGGAGTACTCGGCACTATATTTTAAAAATCACCCATACAACGCCCATGTGGTTGTTAAACAGCGGTATTACGACATTTCTTTTCTGCTGGCATCGCGACTGGGAGATTTTAAAAAAATGAAGTTTTATAATAGTATGGCTCGTGAACTGGCTTTTAAAATTAGTGATAGCCTTGCCATTGCCCGTACCTACGACAATGAATCGCAAATTTATGCCCGCCAAAATCAGACTAAAAAATCTGTCGAGTATAGCAGGATATATTTCAATTATCTAAAAAGAACCAATAATCTGAATGACATTGCCTACAACAACCTGGCAACATCCTTTATTCAAAATAAGCAACCTGATTCAGCCATTAAATACTACAAGGAGGGTATTGAGCTCGAAAAAAAGAATAAGTTTAAGAAGCAAAAAGGGTTGTACTACCAGGGGCTTAGAGAAGCTTACTTACTAAAGCATGATTATGTAAAGGCGATGGAGGCTGCAGATTCTGCCTATACTATAGAAATAAGGAATTATAATGCAATTGAGGCTGTTAAGGTTGCAGAGATGCAGGAGAAATACGAAACTGAAAAAAAAGATCAGAACATTATAGCTTTGAACAGCCGAAATGAGTTAAATGAAACCATTATAAAACAGCAACGGTGGACACTTGCTTTGTTAACCCTGGTATTTCTATGCTTACTTTCTTTTTTTTATATCATTTACCGCCAACAGCGTTTAAAAGGAAAAAATACGTTATTGAAATCCGAAAATCAAAGATTAAATATTGAACAAAAGTTATTACAAGCTCAATTGAACCCCCACTTTATTTTTAATGCCATTGCCAATCTGCAGAGTTTAATTGCCTCGGGTCATGGTGAGGAGTCAATTTGCTATCTTAACTCATTTTCAGGTCTGCTACGCAGAGTCTTGGAGCAAAACCGAATGGATTTTATTGAGCTGGGTGAAGAATTAAATTCTTTAAATGATTACATCCAGCTGCAGCAAATGCGATATGTGGGTGTATTTAATTATGAGGTTATTGTGGATGAAGACTTAAGCCCTGAACATATACTTATTCCGCCCATGCTTATACAACCCTTTGTAGAGAATGCCATAGAACATGGCTTCAGGTATATCAACTATAAAGGAGTTTTGACGATATCGTTTAACAGAAAAAACGAAATGCTCGTGATAAAGGTGGACGATAACGGAAGCGGATTTAAGAACGATGTAAACAACAAAAATAAGCAGTCGTTGGCTCATGTTATTTTGAAAGAGCGATTAACATTGCTCTTTACATCGAGTGGGCAGGCAGCAGACTTTACCGTTAAAGATAAAATGGAAGGCAAGGGTGTAATTGCCGAAATCATCATACCTATCATTGAGGAATAAAAAACAACAAAAATGAAGCTATATATCCTGGAAGATGAAGCGAGAATTATGCAGCATATTTTGCAGATCGTACAAAAAATCAACTATCTCGAAATAGTAGGTACCTCAGATAAGATTTCTGCAGCTGCAATAGAGATCCCTGTGTTAGCCCCTGATATTATCCTGGCAGATATCCGGTTAAAAGATGGGGATAGCTTTGAACTTTTCGATAAAATTGGACTGATTGATTTTCAGGTCATTTTTCTTACCGCCTATGATCAGTATGCCATTCAAGCATTGAACCTGGGTGCTTTTGGTTATTTGCTTAAACCCATTGATGAAGTTTCCTTAAACGCCATTTTGAATAAATGTTTTCATCATAGGGAACAAGAGAACTTCAGTCAAAATCAATTGGCCATTGCAAAGGCACATTACCTTGCACAGGGGATAGGCTCAGCCCGCCGTATTGCTTTAAAAAGTATCGAATGCATTGAAATTGTTGCCATAGACGATGTTGTATCCTGTAAGGGTGACAGGGGGTATACTACTTTTTATTTAAAGGATGGGAAGGAAATTCTGGTTTCCAAAGGTCTGAAAGAATATGAATATTTACTTACACCATTTGGGTTTTTGAGATGCCACCAATCTTACCTGGTAAATTTTCGCTACGTTAAAAAGTATTATCGCGAAGGGTATTTACAGATGGAGAATAAAGAACAGATTCCGGTTTCAAGCAGAAAGAAAGAAGAGGTAATTCAGTATCTGGAGAATATTGCATGATCCTGAATTATATTAAGAACATACGGTGAAGAGGGATGGTTGTCTTACTAATTAGCTGGTGGGTATACTTCAAAAAACCAAAAACAATTAGCATACGTTAATTGTTGTACGCAAATCACCTACATTTTGCCGGAAAAACCAGTGTCAGGCCATAGGTATCGTTCGGTTCAGGCTTATTAATAACAGGTGTTTCACAGGTGTATTACTGGTGTTTAACAGGTATGCGACTGGTGTACACACATATGAAACTCGAGTTTAATTCGAGTGAGGCTCGGGTGTCGGACCAGTGGCTAATAAACCCTAACCGAAGCCTGCCCAAATCCGTAGTATAAATGGATGTTAAAACCATCCTATTGATTGTCAAAAAATCGGATGGTTTTTGGTTTAGTTTTAGATTGAGAAAGGAAGCGTTTTGCGGCATATAACATAGTCGGTTTTTGCTGCACTCTGAGACCGACATTGTTCGGACCTCGTTCGACCAGAGCCGAACATGTAGCGAACTAGAGTGGTACCAGGTCCGAATGACCTGAACCACCCAAAAAGAAGGCAAAAAAATTTAAAGTTTGAGCTTAAATTTTATTAATGTTTTGCAGTTTTCGTAACTTTTGCAAAGCCTCTCTAACCCTGATTTTTACCTCATTTTCATTAAAATCAATTAAATTGACATTAATAAAATCATCTCGTTCATACAAGTAATCCAGGGAGTAATCTCTCACATCCAGATAAAGCGTATCTAAAACCTTTCCAATTCTTTCGTCAAACTTTCCCGACTGCCAATACTCATCCTGAGATTTTATTTGTAGAAATACCTGTTCAAATTCAGGCACTTCAATTTTTCCGGAACATAGCAACGAGAGCAGATACAGATACTTCTGCAGGTGTATTTTGTCTAATAACTTTATATTATCCATCTATGTCTTTTATGATCATGCAGTTTTCATTGCCTCTTTTATCCACTGTTATCATGTAATCAGGAAATTCCATATTCAGGTTTTGCTGCATAATGGTATAAAAACCAGCTATTTGCTGTTGTGGCACAAACAGCTTGTAACATCTGATCTCTTGTAGCTTTTTAGGCTCCATTACCTCAATAATGATCTGTTCTTTGCTGATGGGTGTACCAGCTCCATAAGCAATGGCAAAGAGCTGCTCAACGGTGTAATTGCGAACAGTGATGGTCTTGCCTCTGTTGGCGATTTCCTTTTTGATCTTAAAGCCTGGTTTGTAGCCAGATTTAAAGCCACAGAAACCATATTGGTATAGTTGTAACTGGTTTTGTGCGGCTGATTTTTCTTTGATTTGGCCATAACTAAAGTTTAAGCATATGGTAGCCATTACAAAGGTTAGTTTGGTAGTTTTCATGTGTGTTTATAATTTGGTAATTACTTTAAGTAGATTAAATTCTTCTGTCCAGAACTCTTCTGAGGTATGCTTGCCGTAAGCTTTGTATTGCACTATTCCATTTTTGGTGATCATGAACTGATGTGCATCCAGGCTGTTCTTGGGAACTGGCAAGGTGCTTTCTTCTTCGGGATCTAAGGTGATGAATGCCCAGTCGTCATATTTCAGCAACATCTTTTTTAAAAGGTCCTGGCCAGGCGGGCTGTTGTAGTATCCCAAAGGTGCATCCCAATAGCAGTGGTGATTTAAACCGCTGTTTTCTTTAAA